>SVJW01000004.1 GCA_015068735.1 Oscillospiraceae bacterium | reverse complement strand
TCTTTTTTAGCATTTTCTCCCATTAAAGTTCACCTTCTATTACTTAGATTCTTTATGCAGTGTGTGCTTGCGGCAGAAAGGACAATACTTATTCATTTCAAGTCTGTCAGGATTGTTCTTCTTATTTTTAATAGTATTGTAGTTACGCTGCTTGCATTCTGTGCATGCCAATGTTATTTTAACTCTCATGATTCTGCGCCTCCCGAGTAAGAATTTGCCCCGTATTTTTATGCACGTAAAAAAAGCCCTGCATAGCGAGGTAAGAATAATATACCATAAGCGATTTTCTTTGTCAACATATTTTTTCGGGAAATTTATATTTTTTTGCGTGGTTACTATATATAAGGAAGAAAGAGGGGTGAGAGCACAAGATGGGCGAACCGTTTGGTTATATTTCAACTTCGTTGAAGTTATATTTTTGCAAGCAAAAGTGTTATTGCAAACTTCCTTTGCAGTGTTATTGTATTTGCCCTAACTGTGCGAAGCACAATACCACTCGGTGCAAGCCGAATATAACTGCGAAGCAATACAACTTGCCGTAAGGCAAATACAACTGTTCCCACCATCAAAAAAAGCAAGTCAAAAGACTTGCTTTTTTTGATGGTGGGAACAATAGGGCTCGAACCTATGACCCTCTGCTTGTAAGGCAGATGCTCTCCCAGCTGAGCTATGCTCCCATATGGTGACCCGTACGAGATTTGAACTCGTGTTACCGCCGTGAAAGGGCGGTGTCTTAACCGCTTGACCAACGGGCCAAAGTGGTAGCGGCGAGTGGGCTCGAACCACCGACCTAACGGGTATGAACCGTTTGCTCTAGCCAACTGAGCTACACCGCCACATGTACAAGACTTTCGCCTGACACGTTGATTATTATAATATAGCGTAAAACAAAAGTCAAGTATTTTTTTTACTTTTTTTCAATTATTTCCACAAAGGTCGTCAAATGCCTCTATATAGCCATTGAAGCCTTTTCCCGTAATGGTTTTCTTGGCAACGAGAGATACATATGAAAACTGACGGAACTCTTCCCTGTCCTCTATGGCGCTGATATGCACCTCAACAGTAGGGATACCCACAGCCTTGAGTGCGTCAAGAATTGCCACGCTGGTATGAGTATAGGCGGCGGGATTTATTACGATGCCGTCAATGTTTCCGTATGCCGCCTGAATACGGTCAACAATATCTCCCTCGTGGTTGGACTGATAAAATTCAACCTCCACACCTTTTTCATCGGCGTGGGACTGAATCATATCAACAAGATTTTTATAAGTGTTCTTTCCGTAAATGTCGGGTTCTCTTATTCCCAACATATTAAGATTGGGACCGTTAATAACAAGTATCTTCATAAGTATCACCTTTTATTCAGCCTTTCAAGAATTTGTGCCGTTGTTTCCTGCCATGTTTTTTGTGACTTTACGGAAAAATCGCTTACCTTCTTATATAAAGGAAGTCTTTCTTCGTAAAGCTTTTCCAACGTTTCGATTCCGCCTTGCGACAGAGGACGGCCTTGGGTCGAAAGTCTTTTAAGCTCTCTGTCTATAAAAACAACGGTGGCGTTCTGTCTTATAATGTCGTGATTTCTTTCTTTTTTTACTGCGCCACCGCCTGTGGCGATTACGCATCCGCTTTTTTTACAAAGCTCGGAAAGAACATCGGTTTCAACCTGCCTGAAATATTCTTCACCGTTTTCTTTTATAAGCTCCGCAGGGGATTTTCCTTTTTTACTAATTTCCTCATCGCTGTCAAAAAACTCTCTCCCGGTAAGCTCGGCAAGATATGTTCCCACGGTGGACTTTCCGCATCCCGGCATTCCCACAAGGACAATATTTTTCGTCTGATTTTCAATTTTGGTACGGATACGGTCAATCTCGGAATCCGCAACCGAGGATTCAGTAAAGATTTCGCAGGCTTTTTTTGCCTGTGCCACAAGCATACCCAGTCCGTTTGCCGTTTTCATTCCAAGCTTTTCGGCATCAAGGAGAAGCTGAGGCTTTGCAGGGTTATATATCAGATCGAGGACGGCTTCGCATTTGGTGAATTTCCCGATATCAACCACGGCTGCGCCTGTGTTGGGATACATCCCCACGGGGGTTGCATTGATAACAATCTGTCCCCCGTAGTATTTTTCCACGTCCCCTGCACGAAGTTCTGCAGAGGTTACAACAGAAACACTCTTTGCACCAAGGTCGTTGCATACGCATACGACGGTTTTTGCAGCACCACCGTTTCCTAAAACGACTACATCTTTTCCCGTTATATCCGCACCCGATTCTTTTATCTCGTAGCTGAAGCCGTAGTAGTCGGTATTATGTCCGCAAAGCTTGCCATCACGGTTTACGATTGTATTCACAGCACCGATTTTGATGGCTTCGGGAGAAATGCAGTCAAGAAACTCCATTACGGTCTGTTTGTATGGGATTGTCACATTTAGTCCGTCAAATTCTTTCTTTTTAAGAAACTCCCCTACCTCGTTTTCTTCAAGTTCCTTATATTCATAGGAATAATCCGCAAGCTCGTTATGAATGGGCTTTGAAAAAGAATGACTGAGTTTTTTTGCAATAAGGTATATGTTCATTAAAATCAAGCCTCTCTGTAGCTTCCCAGATACTTAACGTTTTTAGCACCTAAAGAGTATTCCAGCAAATCAATAATTGCAGGAAGCTTCTCGGAATATACAGACACATCTATGTCGAAGTAGAACATGAATTCGAAATCGCTTTCCGGAATGGGACGGCTTTCAAGCTTGATAATATTGATTCCGAGAGAATAGAAGTTTGCGATTACGCTGTAAAGTGCACCTGCACGGTGAGGAGTCTTGATAAGAAGACTTGTTCTGTCCGCACCGGGATAAATCTCTAACTTTTTGGAGAAACAGATGAAACGTGTGTAATTATTCTTTGTATTCTGAATATAGGGCTTTATAATTTCAAGGCTGTACTGACTTGCACAAAGTTCGGAAGAGATTGCCGCTACATCATTGCGTTCAGAATCTGCTACCATCTTTGCCGCTACTGCAGTATTTGCACATTCTGTTACCTTGACACCCTTGCCGAGAGATGAAAGGAAGTCACTGCACTGGCTGAGTGCCTGAGAATGAGAATATACTTCCTTTATATCTTCAAGTTTTGTACCCTTCTTAACGAGGAGGTTGTGCTGAATCTGCATTTTTGTACTGCGAACAATACTGAATTTATGCTCGCTCATAAGGTTGTAAATCTGAGTTACACTACCTGCGCTACTGTTTTCCAGCGGAACAACGCCATAAGAGCAAAGACCGCTTTCAACTGCGTGGAAAACAGCATCGAAGGACTGACAGTACATAATGGAAGGCTTTTCGAAAAGTTTCTGACAAGCAGCAGAAGAATGTGCACCCTCAATACCCTGACACGCAACAACTGCCTTCTCGGGGAAAAGCGGTGTAGTTTCCTTTGTTGCCTTTATAATTTCGGCTGAAAGCCCCGAAGAAACTGCAAGGGACTTACTCTGATAGTTACGGCTGAGTTCAAGGATAGAGCTGTAAAGTCTTCTTGTGTAGTCACCGAATTCCTCGCCTGCTGCTTCCTCTACCTTTTCGAGAAGCTTTCTTTCCCTTTCGGCATCGTACACAGCCATACCTGTTTCTTTCTTGTACTGGGCAACATTTTTTGCCACATTCATTCTTTTAACGAAAAGCTCTACCAGCTCTTTGTCAATAATATCTATTTCTTTTCTGCATTCTTCAAGATTCATTTTTTTCATCCTTTCACAAAATCATATTTGCCGCAACGATTGCCGCCGCCGCCTCCACACATACCACCGCACGTTTTACGATGCAGGGATCGTGTCTGCCGTTTATTATAAGTGTTGTATTCTCCTTCCTTGAAAGGGAAACGCTTTCCTGCTCTTTCCCGATTGAAGGAGTAGGTTTGAATGCCGCACGGAATATTATAGGCATTCCGCTTGATATTCCGCCGAGAATTCCCCCGTGATTGTTGGTGGAAGTTACTACCTCTCCGTCTTTCATTCTGAAAGCGTCGTTATTTTCGCTTCCCCTGAGGGTGGATGCCTCAAACCCTCTGCCGAATTCGATGCCTTTTACCGCAGGGATTGCAAATATTGCTGATGAAATTTTGCTTTCCCAACCGCCAAACAGGGTGTCGCCTATTCCTGCAGGAACACCGACAATGGCACATTCGATTGTGCCTCCGATACTGTCGGCTTCACTCTTAGCCTTGCGGATTTCCTCTTTCATCGCCTCTCCCTTTTCATCGTTTATAACGGGGAAAGATTTTTCGCCTACAAAATCTTCTTTATTTACATTTACCGCATCGAAAAGGTCGTCCTTTTTAGTTCCTATCGATGCAATGTGTGCACCGATGTGGATTCCCTTTTCTTCTAAAAGCTGCTTACAAATGCCGCCTGCAATACACATTGTGGCGGTAAGTCTGCCTGAAAACTGTCCACCGCCGCTGACGTCACGGTTGTCCCCAAATTTACTCCATGCCGCAAAATCTGCGTGGCCGGGCCTTGGGACATCTTTAAGGTTTTCGTAATCCTTTGAACGGGTGTTGGTATTTTCGATTATTCCGCAAAGAGGTGCACCGTTTGTAACGCCATTTGTAATTCCTGAAACAAATCTTACCTTATCCCCCTCTTTACGGGTGGTGGAAAATTCGTCATTTCCGGGGGCTCGGCGTGCCATAAATGCCGCGAGCTTCTCTTCGTCAATTTTAAAACCTGACGGAAGTCCGTCTATCACTGTACCCATTGCTTCCGAATGGGACTGACCGAAGAGCGATATTCTTATTTTATTACCTGTCACAAAGCTCATTGCATTTACCTCCCAGTATAATAAATTTCTCGTAGAAGTCGGGGTAGGATTTACTAACCGCTTCCGCTGTTTCTATGGTTACATCTCCGCTACACCGAAGCGATGCTATTGCCGCGCTCATTGCTATCCTGTGGTCATTGGCACTTGAAACCGTGCCGCCTTTGAGAGCGCGTCCTGTAACGGTGATTGTATTTTCGTCAAATTCTATCTGTCCGCCCAATGCCTTTATCATATCCGCCGTGGTCTGTACACGGTCACTTTCCTTGGCACGAAGGCGTTCAATATTTTTAAATATCGTCCTGCCCTCTGCCGCTGTTGCCGCTACGCAAAGTATGGGAACAATGTCGGGAATATCACTGCAGTCAATCTCTATGCCTTTAAGATCTGATTTTCTGACGGTGACTTTATCCCCCACACGGTTTATATCTGCACCCATTTCTGTAAGGATGTCCACAATTTTTCCGTCTCCCTGCAGAGTGTCTTCACGAAGTGAGGTACAGGTGATTTCATCCTCGCTTCCGATTGCACCTGCCACAAGCCAGAATGCACCGTTTGAAAGGTCACCCTCAATCTCAAAAACATCGGGAGAGGTATATTTCTGCCCCTCGGAAATTTTATATCCGCTTTCTGTTTTTTCAACGGATATCCCGAACTTATTCTGAATGTCGGTAGTTATATCTATGTAAGGTCCACTCTGAATAGGCGTCGTCGCCTTGATTTCTCCGCCACCGATTACGCCCAATGCGAAAAGAAGTCCCGTTATGAACTGACTGCTTATATCACCGGGAATTTCGTATATGCCTCCGCTGAGCTTTCCCTCTATTTTACAGGGCAGAAAGCTTTCTCCGTAAGAGGTTGTAACCCCGTGGGAATTAAGTGCCTGGCAAAGAGGAAGAAGGGGTCTCTGTCCCAGTCTTTCCGCACCGATAAAAGTGCATTTTCTTCCCAGTGCCGCTGCAAAAGGAAGCATAAAACGCAGTGTTGAGCCGCTTTCGTTACAGTCGAGAACACACTCCTCTGCATTTTCATTACGGTCTATGGGATAAACCGTAACCGCGCCCTCACTATGCTCGAACCTTGCACCCAAAGCGCTGAGACACGCCATTGTAGCCTCCGTATCCTTTGAAAAAGAGTTACATATAATCTTTGTAGGTTTGTCTGCCGCCGCCGCACAGATAAGTGCTCTGTGCATACAGGATTTTGACGGTGGGGCAGAAACTGTTCCGTTTAATTTTGAAGGTGAAAGGATTACTTTCATTTTATTCCGTCCTTTAATATGGATAAGAACTCATCCATACTGATTTTTACAACTTCACATTCTCCCATTGACAGAGGAACTACGAGCGAAACACCGCTACCGTCTGCCTTTTTGTCGCTTTTCGCTCTTTCGGTGAGCGTTTCGGGAGAATAGGGACATTCTGTGTCTAAGCTGAACATCTGAAGCATCTTTACGAGTATATCACAAGTTCCCTTTCTGCACAACCCGCGTTTTTCCCAAGCCCTTGTCACAATGTACATACCGATTGCAACACATCTTCCGTGGGATAGGGTGTAGTCTGCCTCTGCTTCGATGGCGTGACCTGCTGTGTGTCCGAAGTTGAGGATTTTCCTCACTCCGCCCTCGAATTCGTCCTCATTTACAACATCTCTTTTTATTTCTACACATCGGGTAATGATTTCTTCAAGATTTTTCTCTGTATCTTCAAGAATCAATTTATCAAGCTCGCGTCCTCTGATAACGGCGTATTTTATAATCTCCGCCATACCGTCTGCGAAATATTCTTTAGGAAGGGTGGAAAGTACATCGGGGTCAAACACCACAATTTCAGGCTGATAAAATGCACCTGCCAAATTCTTGCCGCTTCTAAGGTCTATTCCCGTCTTTCCGCCTACGGAAGAATCAACGCAGGCAAGAAGCGATGTGGGAATCTGCACAAACTTAATTCCCCTCATATAGCTTGCTGCGGAAAATCCCGTAAGATCGCCCGTCACTCCGCCGCCAAGGGCGAAGAGAGTATCTTTTCGGGAAAGGTGATTTTCAGCAAGGAAGTTAAGGATATCAACAAACGTATCTGCCGTTTTAGATGCTTCTCCTGCAGGGAACACATACTGACACACCTCAATACCGCTTTTTTCAAGGGATGTTTTCACCCTTTCCATATAAAGAGGGGCAAGATTTGAATCGGAAATGATACACGCTTTTCCGCTGATGCCTACGCTAATCGCATATTCACCAATGCGGTCAATTGCACCGTGCTCTATTATAACATCGTAAGTTTTTGAAGCATTAACCGTAATTTTTCTCATAATTAACCAATACTTTCTTTTATTTTTGAGCCCTCATCAAGGAGATTATACAGTTTTTCTTTATCCCCTGCTTTGATGGCATCGCTGTATTTCTGAAGCTCTGCAATAATATTATCAATCTCAAATGTAAGATTGTCGCCGTTTTCCATAAAAAGCTCCGTCCACATACCGGGGTTAAGCTTTGCCACACGGGTCAAGTCCTTGTAGCTTCCTGCCGAAAACCCTTTATGAACACGGGAATTGGGGCTTTTTACATATGCATTTGACACAACGTGAGCAAGCTGAGATGTATATGCAATAATTCTGTCGTGTTCCTCTGCTGAGCTAACCGTCACACTCTTAAAACCGATTGCCACGAGAACTTTCTTTATACGTTCAAGAGTTTCGATTGTTTCATCTTTCTTAGGAACAAGAATCATGGATGCATTCTGAAACATTGATGCACGGGAATATTTAAATCCCGAAAACTGCGTTCCTGCCATAGGATGTCCACCCATAAAGCAGAAACCGTATTTTTCCGACATCTGAAAACCTTTACTGCAGATTTCTCTCTTTGTGCCGCCACAGTCAATAACGGTGGCATTTTTTGATATAAAGGGAGAAAATTCTTCCAAAAAGCCTTCGGTAGCCTTGGGATAAAGTGCGATAAAAATATACTCGCACTGCCCTATATTTTCTTTTGTAAGGCTGTGATTCATTGCGTTTTCAAGTTTTGCTCTCGCTACCGTAACATTGTCAAGATCGTATCCGAAAACTTCTGCATCTTTTACATTCATAAAAGCCTTTGCCAGTGAGCCGCCAATAAGACCCATACCGATTACAGCTATTTTCATTTCATTGCCTCCAGCACTTTTCTTACCGAATCTGCAGTATCCTTGAACTGAACGGGTGTAAGTGACTGTGCACCGTCGCAAAGTGCTTTCTGCGGATTGTTATGAACTTCAATCATAAGACCGTCAGCACCTGCCGCTGCCGCAGAAAGTGCAAGAGGTTTTACAAGCCTTGCAATACCGCAAGCGTGGCTGGGGTCAGCTACTACGGGAAGATGGCTCAATTCGTGAAGCATAGGAATTGCGGAAACATCGAAAGTATTTCTTGTTGCCGTTTCGTAGGTTCTGATACCTCTTTCACAAAGGATGATATTCTCGTTACCCTCGCTCATAACGTACTCGGCACTCATAAGAAGTTCTTTAAGAGTGTTTGCAAGGCCTCTCTTTATAAGGATAGGCTTCTTGGTTTTTCCAAGCTCTTTCAAGAGCTCGAAATTCTGCATATTTCTTGCACCTACCTGAATTATATCAACATCCTCAAAGAGATGCAAATGGTCGGCACTCATAATTTCGGTTACGATGGGAAGGCCTGTTTCTTTTTTTGCCTGAACGAGAAGTTTAAGTCCATCTGCTCTCATTCCCTGGAAATCGTAGGGGGATGTTCTGGGCTTGAACGCACCACCGCGGAGGAAGTCTGCCCCTGCTGCCTTAACTGCTTGGGCAACCTCTATAATCTGCTCCTCGCTTTCAATGGAGCAAGGTCCTGCGATGATGCCGAAATGTCCGTCACCGATTTTTACACCACCGCAATCTATAACGGTGTTTTCGGGGTGGAACTTTCTGTTGGCATTCTTGAAAGGCTCCGTTACACGGGTAACCTGAGTTACGATGTCAAGCCCTTCTAAAAGTTCTGTATCAATACGGCTGGTATCGCCGATAAGTCCAAGGACTGTCTGATATTCACCGGAGGAAATGTGTACACGCACATTCTGGCTTTCAATCCAGTTTATTAAGTTGTCAAACTGTTCTTTTTGGGCATTACTGTTTACTACTACGATCATTTTTATTCCTCCATATAATAAAATTAGCTCTGCAGTGATTGTCACTGCAGAGCCTTTAAAATCCCACTCACATTATTTGCAGCACAAATCACTTTTACTTTGAGACATGATAAAGTAAAAGTAAAAATATGCAGCTGCAAATACAAATAAGCTCATGATTTTTTCTCCTTTAAAGATTTCTTGCTACTATATTAGCACTCTAAAACGCTAAAGTCAATATTTTTTTCAAAAAAATTATCTATTTATATTTTCCATACGATTACTGAGGGTAACTTCAATCTCTTTTTCCGTGTATTCGTCTTCCTCAGGAATCATTACAGTAACAATAACTTTTTCACCCTCTTCATAATAAAGAAGTCTTTCCTGAAGCTGGGCAATTGTCGTAATTGTATATCCGTCAAACTTTGTAATAATATAGCCTTTTTTAATGCCTGCTTTTTCTGCTGCAAGACCTTTGGTAACATCGGAGATAAAAACACCTACCGGCATTCCGAAAGCTTCACGGTCGGAAGCATCAACATCTGCACCCACAATTCCCAAAAAGCCTTGCTTATGTTCAGCCACAAGATCTCTTGTCTGGCGAACCATAAGGTCATCAATTATTTCTTCTACATCGGTGATGGGAATTGCATAGCCCATACCCTCAACTCCGGTAGTGGCTATTTTAACAGAATTTATTCCTATCAATTTTCCTTCCATATCCAGAAGTGCACCACCGCTGTTACCTGAGTTTATTGCCGCATCTGTCTGAATAAAGGAATTTGTTACAACGGAATATCCGTCGGCACTTTCCATTGTGATTTCTCTGTTCACGGCACTTATTATTCCTGTAGTTACCGACTGACCGTAGCCAAGAGAATTTCCGATAGCTACCACCTGATCACCCGGTTTCAAGGCTGAAGAATCACCTATTGTTGCTATTTTTATCTGAGAAAGAACATCTGCCGGAATATCATCAAGCTTTACTGCGATAACGGCAAGGTCCTTATTAGTGTCATATCCCTTAACTATTGCATGGGGAATATCCTCATCTGTGACCTTATTTTGGGAATTCTGTTCTTCAAGTCTTTTTTCGACAGGGCTGAATACAACACTTAACTCTTTTGTTTTTGCAACAACATGGTAGTTTGTTACTATGAGAAGTTCCGTGTCGTTTTTACCAATAATAATTCCGCTTCCGCTGGAAGTGCTTTCCTGCTGATATGTGCCGAAAAATGTTATTACATCCGACACGCTGTGATTGGTAATTGCAACAATGGAAGGCATACATTCCTCCGCAATAACGGCAACATTGCTTGTTCCTGCAATATCTGAAGGCTCTTTGTTAAGCGTTACTTTTGTAGGCTCTATATTTACTTTGCGAACGGTAAGTCTGTTTGCAAATCCGCTGGCAAGCCCAAACGTTGCGCCGAATAAAATTCCGCCCACAATAGACATGGCAACTAATCTTGCCCATGCATTTTTCCCTTTTTTCACGGTGTGTGTCACCTTGAATTCCGGAATTTTTTTCTCAGGTGCCGGTGACGGAGCTACTCTTTTTTCTACGGGCTCTGTCACTGGAATTGCACTCTTCACAACAGGCTCTGCCGTAGAGTCTGGTTCCTTGGGAATTGTGTTAGTATATGCGCTTTCCGGCGGATTGGTAGCAGGAGTACTTTCGGGGTTTACAAGATCCGCGAAAGAAGGAGTTTTAAGTCTTTCATCCTCCTCAGGGTGAATATTGTTTTCAAATTCATTATTCATTTAAAAGACCTCCTTTACTGACATTTTTGATTATAGCACAAATATTGTATGTATACAAATATTATTTGTATTGTTAAAAAATTTTTTACAAAAAGACGGTGATACTCTATCACCGTCCCAGCGTGTCGATAGGTTTATCGACACGCTGGCAGACGAGGAAAAAGGAAGGTAAATCTGTTCAAGGCAAGCTCGTCGGCGTACGAGGGTACGGTAGAGATTGACTTGGACGGAAGCAAGCAAAAGCCCTGAAAACTGCGATTTTCAGGGCTTTGTCTATCTTTCGTATTTTTACAAACAGTAATTTTGTTAACGGGTTGTCGAAAATCGCCAACCCCTACAAAAAATTCAGGCATTTAAATTTGCTTGCGGTTGACCGACTTTTTCGACAGTCTGAGACGGTGATACTCTATCACCGTCCTTTGTATATTATATTTTAAACATTTTAAGTGCAGGGACAACATCTGAAAGGGCATTAAGTACGGAAGAAACCAATATCAGCACTATACAAATAGGTGCAATATACTTAATTACCACAGTAAAGAGAGACTTTCTTTTAAATCTTCCGGTAAGCTCTACTTCCTCAATTATTGCCTTGGGTTTAATCACATATCCTACAAAAATACAAGTAAAGAATGCAACTATCGGCATCATAACGTTATTTGTGATAAAGTCAAAGAATGTGAGAATATCCATTCCGATAGGCTTCACTGCAGACCATATGCTGAATCCGAAGCAAGAGGGAAGTCCTACAACCATGCAGAAAACGAACACGCATAAGCATGCAGGAATTCTCTTCAGTTTAAACTTATCGCAAATAACCGATACAACAGTTTCCATAAGGGAAATCGATGAGGTAAGTGCCGCAAAGAACACCATCAGGAAAAATACCAATCCTACAATTTGTCCTGCTGTACCTAAGTTTTCAAATACTCTGGGAAGAACACCGAACATGAGTCCGGGACCGTTTGCCTTAATATCAGCCGCTGTACCGAATGCAAAAACACCGGGAACAACCATAAGACCTGCAAGGAAAGCAATACCTGTGTCGAAAATTTCAATCTGACTTACAGATTTTTCTATGCTAACATCCTTTTTCATATATGAGCCATATGTAACCATAATACCCATTGCAAGTGACATAGAGTAGAAAAGCTGGCCCATTGCACCAAGGACTGTTTTTATTGAAAATTTCGAAAAATCCGGAACAAGATAGTAATAAACACCCTCGCCTGCACCGGGACGAGTAATAACAAAAATCGAAATTCCGATTGTAAGCACAATAAGTATGGGCATCATAATCTTGCTTACTTTTTCAATACCCTTTTCAACGCCGAACAGTACAATAAGAGCTGTAAGGCCTATAAATATTGCAAACCAACCAATGGGGGGTAAAGCACTGCCTATGAAATCCCCAAAATAACTTGCTCCTGCAATTGTTCCTACATTCTCAGTAGCAAAAGCAAACATATACTTCATTACCCATCCGCCGATTACGGAGTAATAAGGAAGAATGATTGCCGGTACAAGTGCCGCCAGATAGCCAACAAAAGAATATTTCTTGTTAAGCTTTGCAAATGCGCCAACTACGCTAAGGCCTGTTTTTCTTCCCAATGCAATTTCCGCTGACATAAGAGCAAAACCGAACGTTACCGCAAGAACGAGGTATGTAAGAAGAAATATTCCGCCACCGTACTGTGCTGCAAGGTAAGGGAATCTCCAGATATTACCAAGACCTACCGCACTTCCTGCTGCGGCAAGGACAAAACCTATTTTTCCTGTGAAGCTGCTTCTTTTTTCGTTTCCCATACAGAAACCTCCTGCTTTTCAAAAAAGAAGAATCACCATAAGGGTGACTCTTATAATAAACTATATTTTACCATATATTTAAAATATGTCAAGAACTAAATGTTTTCCGACGTTATCTACCTGAAATATTTTCTGTCAAGACTACGATATCCGATTGCCTCGGCAATATCCATTTCGTTTATCTTCTCTCTGCCGTCACAGTCAGCAATAGTACGGGCTACCTTTAAAATTCTGGTATATGCTCTTGCCGTGAGGCCGAGGGATTCAAATGCGTTTTTAAGCATTTTGCTTTCGTTTTCGCCTATTACGCAATACTTTTCCACAAGAGCACCGGAAAGTTGTGCATTGGTGGTAATTGATTCGTTCTTATAGCGTTCTTTCTGTATTTCACGGGCAGCGTTTACCCTCTTTTTAATATTGGCGGAGCTTTCGCCCTTCACAGCTTTAAGGTCGGCATATTTTACCGGTGCCGCTTCAAGCTGAATATCTATTCTGTCAAGCATGGGACCGCTTATCTTCCCGAGATACTTCTTTACCTCTGTTTCACTGCAGCGGCAACGGTTGGTTCCGTCTCCGTAATAACCGCATTTGCAAGGGTTAAGCGCCACGACCATCATGGCATTACAGGGATATGTATATGACGCCGCCGCACGAGTTACTGTGATTTTCTTATCCTCAAGAGGCTGACGCATTGACTCTATTACATCTTTGCGATATTCGGGAAACTCATCAAGGAACAAAACTCCGTTATGTGCAAGGGAAATCTCCCCCGGTTTTGCCTTTGCTCCTCCACCTACAATACTTACTGCGCTGGCACTATGGTGAGGAGTTCTGAAAGGTCTTTTTGCAATAAGCTTTGTATCTGAGTCAAGAGCTCCTGCGATGGAATATATTTTCGTAACTTCAATTGCTTCTTCCAAAGTCATGTCGGGAAGAATTGTGGGAATTCTCTGACTGAGCATAGACTTACCGCTACCCGGTGTTCCGATAAGAAGAACATTAGGTAGCACCCTCCAACCTTGTGAAATACTGTGATAGTAAAGCATATTCACATTTACCCAAAGCAGCAAAACATCTTCCTTTTTCATTACAAAAAGGTACCATTTATACGGATATTTAATTTTTGAATATCTTTTTACCATTCATTTATCCTATTCTCAAACAAGCATAGTCACAGTCCTTGAAACAACATTTTCCTCAATTAGACATAAAATAGATAATCTTATTTTAATCTATTCCTCTTCAACTTAATATTATAGCATCTTGATATCAATAATGCAAGAGAAAACGAAAAAAACTTTTAATTTTGTATTGATTTTTTTCATAACGTGTGTTATAATATATTGCTTAAAGAAGAAAAGGTACAAATGATTTTCCACTCATTTGTACCTTTTTCTATTTACATTCATTATTTAAGAAACTCAAATAATCTATTCCATAAGTCTTTTAATTCTTCATCTGTATCTGCTTTTACAGTAATGTTTATAGCTGGTTGTAAATAGCACTCACTTTTTTCTACAGATATACCATCAATGTTTAGATTCTCTGATAAATACTTGAAGCAATTATCTAAATATTTTATTGCTAAATAACCTTGCTTTGGTTTATGTAATGAGTCTTGATGTTCCTCCTGTAATCCAGAACAACTTGCCAAAGGCTTATAATCTTTATCTTCAAGAAATTTAATCAAATCTGCTATATATCTATCAATAGCTACATCTTCACCATTTATCTTTACCATTGTTGTTAATGCTTTATTTTCTTCTAACCCCAACAGAAATAATATGTCATTATAAACATTCTCTGATACACTGTCCTTTATACTCTCTGCATAGGCTCTTACTTCATCCATATCTTTAAAGAAATTGGATGGTGTCTTTAGTTTATCACTCATAGTTATCCTCACTTACTTTCTAATATTATTATAACTCAATTATCGAAAAATTACAAGGTTTAAGGACTGTTTTACAACAGTCCTTTTATAAATGACTCTAATTCAAGTGGTTTTGGGTTTTTAATATCATTATCCATTTGCCTTTTTGTTTCAAAATAGGCATCAATAATATAGAGAATATTCTGTAGTTTATTGTTTATGTAGATAATCCCTTTTCTACAAGGTCTTTTATTCCATTCAATAATCTCAATATTACCACCATTGTCAAACTTGTTTAATGGTTCAAATCCCCAAGCATTATCAGTACATAGGTCAGCAAGAAAAACCCTATAAGCCCTTAAATATATTTCTCCTGCTTGAACATATATTCGATGCTCTCTAAATCGAGTAAATCCTATCTTGACAGGACCTTTTTTTGTATCAACAATTCTTCTAAAACCTTGTATTGTTCTACCTTCTGTAAAGGTTTCTGCCACTAAATTAACCTTCTTCTTTGCTCTAACATATCTTTTCAGAATAAAATTATCATATTCACTATCAGTATTAAGGTCAAACACCTCATTACAGAATGTTTTGAAGTCTTCACTTGTGGCTATGTATTCTTCATAATCTGTACTTAAAGCTAAAACAGGATTTTTCACAGAAACAAAATACAATCCCTTATCCTTTTCCTCTTGTGCCATTATGACACCACCAATCTACTTTTACCACCAAAGCATTGTCTGTATAAGTGTCTATATCTTTTTTGTGCCCTTTGGTTGAGTGGATGCATATTACTTGCAATTTGCAACAATATCAATTCTTCAGCAGGAATATGACATTTGTTAACTTCAACGCCTTTTTCTGTGAAATGGCACGTACTTAACTTAACTGCTTCTTTGACTTCTTCTTGATTATGTGAATTAGTCAAGTTTTCAAACTTTTTATCAAGAATACCCATTACAAGCAATGCATCAAACCCCTGATATAAATAACTATTCATTGCCTTAAATATTTCATATAACCCTTCTAATTTAAGTCCTTTAAGTTCTGTGTTATCATTTGAATTACTTAATCTTTCAACAAGACTGTCATATTTTCTTTCTATATCCTGTTCTGTCATAAAAATAATTTTACCCATTCTTTTCACCTAACCTTTGTAATCTTCTAATTATACGCTTTTGTTGGCTACTATACATCATACGAGAATCTATAACCTCAAAAAACTTACCAAATTTATATGCCTTTTCATAAACATCATAAATATTGTCAGAAGATTCCTCTTTGCCATTTATCATATATGGATAATGAAAGTCAGCAAAGGAGAAATCATAAAGTTTTACTGTTTCAGGAAGGACATCTTCAATTCTCCCAACAACTCT
The DNA here is from genome assembly GCA_015068735.1 of Oscillospiraceae bacterium. Classification (GTDB taxonomy): domain Bacteria; phylum Bacillota; class Clostridia; order UMGS1883; family UMGS1883; genus UMGS1883. The sequence goes on along the minus strand of SVJW01000004.1, from coordinate 66,282 downwards.
ATTTTTCTTAAACATACCACAACCAACAAAGGTTCTGTTTCCTTTACCTGCTTCTGTTGAAGGATTATTGAAAATAGTGGTCGAAGTATATCCTCTTAACCCTGTTATAAAATAAATACCTCTATTAACCTTATCAGCTTTTGCCAATTTACTTCTGTGTTCGTGTGGTGGTATATGACTTATTTGTTCTTCAGTTAAATTTCTGTCCTTTTTGATGTTACTGTGGTATGCACCCACATTTTTTTGATACCTTTGAATCAATTTAATATTTCTTAATTCATTTGCTGAATAATATTGATTAGTTTCTTCAACAGGTCTAAAAGTTTCAAAAGAATATACTGCTCTAAAATAGACATCCTCAATATTATCAGTAGAGCATTCCACACAATTTTCTATGAAAGGATAATACTCTTTAAGTCCTAAACTCTCTAACCATCTTTTCTGTTCTTGCTGCTTATCAGTTAAAACCAATATATTAACCCCCTTTTACAGCAAAAGAAGGAGGGACAGATTCCTCCTTCATAAAATATTTGTTATTTTTCTTCCTTAAATTATTTTTATCATTTCTATTTAATACACAAGAGCTTAAATCATTAAAAATCTTAAAATATTTCATTATAACCCTTTCTCCTTGTTGTTATTAAGGGAAATCACTCTTTATAGTTTCACTCTGCTTTTATTTGTTGTAATTTCAATAAAAACTCATTAAAGTAATCTTTTTCAAAAATTTCTATTGAATTTTTCAAAAGTTTGATTTTATTTTTTGATGCTCTATCCAAATCAAAATAGGCACGTCCTTTTGAAAAATCATTTGTAAGTTTTATCTGATAAATAATTCTACCATCTTTAACAGACAATTCTGACTCAAACAGTCCTGAAAAACCACTAATATATTCATCTTTAAGGTCTGACTTATTATATGGAGTATCAGGTGCATATACTTGTTTAATCAAGGTGGAGAAACCACCTTCCTTACTTGACCTTAACAAGTGAAGAATACCTTTTACCTCATCTGCTTTTTCTTTTGACACAGAACCCATATTAAAACGAAATTCTATATATGCTTCATTTTCAACATTTCTATATCTACTTACAAATAAAATCAGATTATTGTTTTCATCATATGACAAGAATTCTTAGGAAAAATTGAGTCTGATTTACTTAATAAAAGCAGTTTGAAATATGACGAAGGAATAGATTATATAAATAGGTGGTTAGAATTTTGTAAAACACTACAATCTAATGCTTTAAATGCTTCTGTCATTTCTTTAAGAAAAGCAAATGCAAATATGTTCTTCATTTTCCAAGAACCTTCGTGGTTAGCAGAAAAAAGACATGGTAGATATACAACAATAGGTAAAATAGTAAGTAATTTAAGTTCTCTGAAAATAGTTGGTAAAGGTGGTATTGTTAAAGGTGCCGATGTTTATGGTGATGGAACTATGGGAAGAGAAGAATGGGTACAAAAATTAAAGAGTGGTAAAGGATATTGGGCAATCTCTGAAGGCGTTGATATAAGAAGTGGTAATATTAAATTATTCAAACCATTTAACATTTATACTGTTCCTAATCAAAGAGATGCAAATGACGAAGCAGTACCTATGGGTAGAAAAGAAACAGATTATTTTGAGGGTTATCTTAATAAATTGACTTCTTCTATTGGTGTTAATCCTGCAGATGTTATTGAGTCAGCGTATATCTATGCTGATAGTGCTGTAAAGCAATTAGGACTATCAAATAGTATTAAAGATTACATATATGATTGTACTCTGTCAGATGGCAGTTCATTAAATGCTGTGGGTGTAGGAGTTGGCGTTGATAGTAGTGAGGATGATAGATTTTCTAATACTGTTGATATGTTTGAAGGAAAATATACTGCTATAATCAATGAAATAAGACGAGATAGAAATGGGTTAGATACAATTAAAAGAAAAGAAGGAAATGAAGCAAAGTTTAACAATAAAAAAGATGAGTTAATACATAACTTTGACGGGAAGTATAAAATTAAACAAGATTCATTCTTTGCGGATATTTCAAAGGTGGTACTTGATGAGGAATTAAGAAAACAAGTTGTTGCTGCTTATAAGAATAGATTTAATAGTGATTTTGACAGTTTGAAGTCAGAAATCTTAAGTCAGGAATTTGTTGTTGGAGAGCAACCACAAGGAAGACAATCAGATGAATATGATATGGGTAATGATACATTTGATTATTCATCCCATACACCTCAAAATTATCAAGACAGACCACATAGACAAAATCAACCTACTTCTTCCACTACTCCACAACCTCAAAGGCAGCAAGTCTCTTCTACACAGCCTTTCACTTCTCAACCTCAAAATAATACACAGCAACAAGCAAGGCAGAATGAAAGAAATACTGTTAGTGATAGAAATTATTATAGAGGCAAGATTGAAGTTAGAGACAATCCATTTACTAAATATGTTAATGGCACTAATGTTGATACAATGTTATCAGTTAAAGATAATTAAGGAACCCTTTTATTATATACTTCTATAATTTGTATCTATTACATTTGGTAATTGAAATATTGCAGCCTGTTCTCTTAAACTATAAACTACCACATCAACTAAATTAGCATTACTACTTCCACCCAAAGATAATTCACCTTTACTTGTCAATGAAGTATTTCTTTGCAATAAATTATATACATTAAGAGTAATATCAATACCTTTGTTATTATAGATTTTCATATATGCTCTTTTCCTATTTGGTTTTGTTTCTATAACCTTTATTACCTTAATATTTAATTTATTAGAACCATCTAATGCCACTACCAATTCATTAAAAGCCTGCTCTACATCATAAATTTCAACCACACAATTACTTCTTACAATTGCATTAGTGCAAAGATTTGTTTGTAATAATGGTTTTACAGCAGAAGTATTTAACATTTTAACATCATCTGTTCCAATGATTTGAACTGAATACAACCACTTGTTATTTATCAAATGTTTTCCTAAAACCCTATACCTATACATATTAATAACCCCCTCATATATCTTTTCTAATGTAATATAAATTTTTGTCCCTACTCTTGAAAATGTATATGTGAAGTTATCATTTTTTATATGTGAGTTAAATAAGTTAATGTCCCTAAATTACATTCAAATTTTAACAAAAAAAATCTCTTTAAAAAGATTGTAATTTTTAAAAAATCCGCTTGAATGAGTGAAAAAAACATAAAAAAATTAGGTGTTTTACGCAACACCTAAATGTTTCAAAAGCCTTATTTTATGGGAGTTTGTAAGAGGTTGGAGGGTGCTACCTAATATCAGAAGATTGTGTCCACCGCTTACACACAGTTCAATACCTCTGCGAAGTGCTATCTGTCCGCGAACATCGGAAAAGTCTATATCGTAGTGGGACGCATCGGAAAATATCTCATCAAGATTGCATTTTGTAGGCTCTATTATATTTTCGCCCATAAGGTGACCGAAAACATCGGCAAGACATTTCGCACCGTAGATTTCCATTCCTTGGGTAAGGGCGGCTTCTTCCGCATTGCTTTCGGGAACAAAAACTTTTGTAATTCCCCATTCCTTAGCCGATGAAACAAGAGAAAGCACTCCGTTAACACTTCTGAGTTCGCCCGAAAGCCCCAATTCTCCAATAAACATATATTCGGAAAGATCGGTTTTAAGTTGACCTGTTCCTGCCATAATGGAAATTGCAATGGGTAAATCAAACTGTGTTCCCTCTTTTTTTAAATCTGCTGGGGCAAGGTTTATAACTGCACGTTTTGCAGGAAACTCAAACCCGCTGTTTTTAAGGGCGGCACGAACTCTTTCCTTTGCCTCACGAACGGTAGCATCGGGAAGACCCACCACATCAAAGGCAGGAAGCCCGTTTGAAAAATCCGCTTCCACTATTACACTTTTTCCGTCAAGACCCGAAAGGGCACCTGTGTTTACCTTCACTATCATAGAAAACATTCCTTATATAAATATATACACAGTATATCACCGAAAATAGCCAAAGTCAAATACCGCAAAAATTTTCTTGACTTAATTTGAATTGGATAGTATAATACATAAGGTATATTGATTATTATCTTATACAGACTCTTCCGGGGTGTAGCGCAGTTTGGTAGCGTGCTTCGTTCGGGACGAAGAGGCCGCGGGTTCAAGTCCCGCCACTCCGACCAAAACAAATAGGACTTCACGATAGTGGGGTCCTTTTTGTTTTGTGTGAAATCAAAGGGACTTGAACCCTAAGAGGGCAAAAAGCGTCAAAAAGGTTGCCGGTGGCAAGTTTTTTAGCTTTTTGATGCGCAGTCGGGTACCGAAATGCATAGCATTTGGGTCGACAAGCAGGTGCAGATTGCGAAGCAATCTGCGTTCCCGCCACTCCGACAAAAAAAGAGAGAAAGAGTTCCACAAAAGTGGAGCTCTTTTTTCTTCTGTATTAGGCGGGACTTGAACTATAGTACCGCGAGAGTTGGTAGCGACTGCGAGCCGTTGCGAGGGCACATACTGCCGAGCAGGCGAGCCGAGCGTGACTCGAAGCGGAGAGGAAGAATGCTTTTAGCGAGTCTATGTTCTGCGATAGCGGAACAAAACGAGCATAATGCATTCTGACGACCCGCCACTCCGGCCAAAACAAAAAAAGAGAGAAAGAGTTTCACGAAAGTGGAGCTCTTTCTCTTTTCTGTTTGCACAAGGCTATTACTTATTATCAGCAGGTGCTTCTTCGGTTTTCTGCTGGTTTTCCAGCTCTTTCATAATGTCTTCCATCATTTTTCTCTGCTCTCTGATTTCCCCCGCTGTTTCAGCAAAATCAAAAGACGTATATGGGTCGCCGGTCAACGCATATGACAATACCTCTTTCACATCTGCAAGATCGGCTTCCACAGCTTTGATTTTCTTAGAATTACCAATAGATACGACGAGATTTACAATAAGTCCGATAAGCAGAATGCCTGTCAGGATAGCATTTATAACAAGACCTTTGTTTCCTGACTTCTTCGTCTCGACAGTAACTTCTCCATCGATTTCCGGTATGCATTCCTCTTCAACTACTGCATCTTCGCAAATTACCTCTTCAGAAGAAACTGTTTCTTCGCTTACAGCTTCAACTTCCTCGATTTCCGATTCTTCAACACCTGTTATTTTTTCGTCATCCATTTTTATTCTCCTTTTTTATTTGTTTTTGTACAGTTATTTTACTATAGTTTCACTCTTTTTGTCAATATAATACAATATTTTCTACTCCACTATTTCAACAGCACATCACTTACCAGCATCACGCAAAAACCTGCTAAAAGAGCGTATGTTGCCCCTCTTTCTCCGCCGTGGGCGTGAGTTTCGGGAATCATTTCGTCACTTATTACATAAAGCATTGTACCGCCTGCAAATGCCAGGGCAAATGGAAGTATAAAAGATGCCACACTTACGGCAAAATAACCGATAAGCGTACCTATTACTTCAACAACCCCCGTCAGCATAGCGAGAATCAAAGTTTTTTTAGGCGTCACACCTGCTGCAAGCATAGGTGCAATAATTACCATACCCTCGGGAATGTTCTGCAGAGCAATACCGCCTGCAATGAGGAGTGCCTGAGAGGTATTCCCCGAACCAAAGCCGACACCCGCCGCAATACCCTCGGGCAGGTTATGTATAGCAATTGCCGTAACAAAAAGAAGCACCTTTGAAAGCTTCTGATTATTATGCTCTTCAATATCGGGCCCTACCATTTTATGAAGATGCGGCACCAGTTTATCTATAAGATTAAGACAGATTGCACCTGCAAATATTCCTGCAACGGTTGTAATAAGCCCGTACTTTCCGCCATATTCCAGAGAGGGTATAACAAGACCCAAAACTGCCGCAGAAAGCATAACTCCTGCCGCAAAGGACAGTATTATATCTGAAAATTTATGACTCATTTTTTTAAAGGCAAAGCCGATAATCGCACCGATTACCGTTGCACCACCGACGCCTAAAGCTGTTAGCAATACCATTTCCATAAAAAACACCTCGTATCAGGGAAAAGGGCAGCTATATAAAGCTGCCCCTCGCTGTTATTCTTCTGAGAAAGAATCCTTGCCCACTCCACAAAGGGGACAGAGAAAATCTTCGGGAAGGTCTTCAAACTTTGTGCCGGGCTCGATACCCATATCGGGTGCACCCTCGGCCTCGTCATAAACCCAACCGCAAACGTCACATACATACTTTTTCATAATTTTTACCTCCTATTTATTTACACAGCTCTTGTGCAAGTGCATCGAGCTGTTTTTCACTTTCTTCATTAAGAGCTGACATAATCTTTACCTCGTTTTCCGCATAGGTAAGATTTTTGCTCTTTTCAAGCATCCCTTTCATCACCTTGGTTGCCATGGGAGCCCAGCTTCCGTTCTCGATAAACGCAACTGTCCTGTTCTGGAAATTACGCTCTGTAAGGTGATTTATAAATTCTTTCATAAAGGGGAAAATATCTGCATTATAGGTAGTTGTGGCAAGTACGATTTTTCCGTATCTGAATGCATCTTCAACAGCCTCTGCCATATCGCATCTTGCAAGGTCGTTAAGTGCTACCTTAACCCCTTTTTCTTCAAGCTTTTCGGCAAGTGCCATAACCGCCTTTTTCGTATTTCCGTAAACGGAAGTATATGCGATCACCACACCATCGGTTTCAACACCGTAGCTTGACCAGATATTGTAAAGGTTAATATAATATTCTAAATTTTCTTTAAGAACGGGTCCGTGAAGAGGGCAGATTATCTTGATATCCAGCCCTGCCGCTTTTTTAAGAAGCGCCTGTGTCTGAACACCATATTTTCCGACAATACCGATATAGTAACGCCTTGCCTCGCACGCCCAGTCTTCCTCTACATCAAGTGCACCGAATTTGCCGAAGCCGTCAGCGGAGAAAAGCACCTTATCACAACTGTCATATGTTACGATAACTTCAGGCCAATGTACCATGGGTGCAGTTACAAAAGTAAGGTTGTGCTTACCGAGGGAAAGTGTATCCCCCTCTCCCACAACAATCTGTCTTTCAATAAAATCAGTACCGAAGAAGCCCTTCATCATGGCAAAAGCCTTGGATGAAGAAACAATTTTTGCTTCGGGATATTTTTCGGCAAAGTGCCTGATGCTTGAGCTGTGGTCGGGTTCCATATGCTGTACTATAAGATAGTCGGGAGCTTTCCCGTCGAGTGCGGCTTCAATATTTCCCAGCCACTCTTCACTAAAATTCACATCCACGGAATCCATAATCGCAATTTTTTCGTCTATGATTGCATAGGAATTATATGCCATACCGTTGGGGACAATATACTGCCCCTCAAACAAATCTATTTTATGGTCGTTTACGCCAATATATTTAATATCGTTAGTAATATTCATTTTTCTCACCTCTATTTTATAAGTATACCACATTTTTTGAGATTTTCAACACAGAGATGAATTTTTTAGTTAAAAATAGAAGTGACCTCTGACTGCTTTCTTTACAACAATCAGAGGTCACTTCTGTTCACTCTTGATATCTAACATCTTTTGTTATCCTCTCTTTCTTTATCTACCTTCTGCTTTTCCGTAACACTTTAAAACTCACTCGTAGCAATCTGTTTTCTCTAAGGAGAAATTCCTTGGTTTTTTTGTTTTTCCGGCAAAAGGTGAATTTTTGTACTTTTTAAAAACTTATCTTCCGATTTCAACCTGCTCTGTTTGTTCCTCTCAATCCAAACTATCTATATTAAGCGTCACACCGCCGTGTTTTTTTAATATACACCATCACTTACTGCAGGTTTTCATCTTCTTATTAAGTTATTAAAAAGTTTGGGAAGTTACTTTCTCATTGGAGTGTACCTCTCTTTCCTTGATTTAAGTGTAACAGGTTTTTTCACCGTTTTCAATTGACAAATTCCGAAAATCAAAAACTTAGTTTTTGTACAAAACGGAGAATTTTGTACAAAATGGTAAAAAGGTATTTACAAACGCATGTTTTCTATTATATAATAGGTTTATGGGCGGTAAAAAATTACCGCCCATTTTTGTTTTAACCGATTTTTTCAAGCGTTATTCCTGATATTGAGGGTGCGATCATTTCTTCTTTTTCGTGCTTCACCATATTCTGATGATATGTACCGATCAGCTTTATATCGATTTTATCAAAATAATCTGTGCTTGCACAAGCACCTGCAATGGTATTTGCAACAACGATTGTAAGTTCATCACCGTTTTTTAAATTATCAAGAACAAATTTGTAGGGGGGCATTGTTGAGATGCCTTCCTTTTTTCCATTTACATATATTTTTGCAAAATGCTTTACATCGCCGAGGTTTAATATATATATTCCCTCGGGAATATCTTTGAGGATGCACTTGTATGTGATTTCACCCGAAAAGCTTTTGTCAACTTTTATGTCGGGGTTGTCATTTTCACCGTAATATGTATTCATAACACCCTTTTCGCTGTCAATATAGTAGTGACGGCTGACAAACTTTCTAAAATCTGTTATGGAGTAGATTTCCGTTGCCTCTTCCCTTTTCCTTGCATCTACCTTTGTTTCTGAAAGATAGATAAAGGTCGCTTCGCCGCGTAAAAGTTTGGGAGAAACATATACCTTTCCGTTCTCCCTTGTATGGGGGATTTCGTATATTTCACCATCGGAAAGACAGAGTTCATAGACAAATTTATCGGTCTCTATACCCACCCTTTCTTCTGTGGTGTTATTATCCCCGTTAAAGATAAAGTATGCTTCCTTTCCATCGTCAAAAACAATCTTTCTTGTTTTAATAAGGGGATTCAGTTTTTCTGTATCGGGATTTTTCTGTGCTGTGAGAAACTTTAACCTTTCTATTACTTCTTCCCTTTCAAAGTCGAGAAGTTCAGGTACAAAAACATTTTCATATGTTACAAATTCGCCTTTTAAAGCCCCATTTTCCACGGTGCAGTTCATAAGAAATTCCTCATCGATTATGTCAAAAGAGATCCCTTCTTTTTCGAGAGTATTTCCCAATTCTTCAAATGCATCCGCCGCATTCTTACCTTTTTCTCCCCATGCGGCAACTGTGCGATAAGGACAATAAATGGCGGTGTTGATATCAGCCTTGCTATTCTGAAGAATATACGACAGCCTTGCGGTATAGTCGTCCAGTTCCCCAAGACAGTCCATACCCACATTCTCACTATTGAAGGTTGGTCTGTACTGAAATGCCATAGGCGAATCCTTATCGTAGGAAAGGGACATAAAGTTAAAAATGCTAATGCCCTTTACCGACTGATAGTTTACGATATAGCGCATAAGCTCGGGCGTCATCTGCGCACCGTAAACGGCAAAACTTTCGCTGAGTGCCCTGCTGTGCCCCTGTTGTCTTGCAGCAGAGGAGGCAATTCTCGGGAAAAATTCATTTCCCATAGGGCAACTTCTTCCGTCCTTGGGATAATCTATCTGTCCCCAGATTTCGTCCACGCCCGGCACGTCAAACGCTCTTAAAATGCTCATTCTGTTGCCGTAGCGGTTGCTTACAATTCCGCCTACTGTATGGTCATTATCAACGTGCCCTGTGGAAAGCATATTGTTGGCATTAAGCCACGTTCTCATTCCTTTGAAATAATTATCACGGACAAGCTCACCGCAAAGCATTATGTAGTCGCTTTTTGCTCTGTATTCATTTTCTGTTTCGGGGTCTTTTACCCCATAAACAACGGGCATATAATCGGCAATATCATAGCCGTATTTTTCGAGGAAATCTTTTTCAAGACTTTCCGACCATTGCCCCATAAAGGCTTCATCGTCAAACATCAGGGTGATGTCCGTACCCATATGCTTGCCAAAGCGTTTCTTCAGCTTTTCGTGGGTAAGTTCAAGAAAATGCTTTGTGTTTTCCGCCTTTGAAATATCGGTACGGTTTATATGTCTTTCCGCATTGTTATCTTCACCGAAATATTCTGTTATTTCAGCATCTTCACCGAAAGTGTCACCCTCATTTATTCTCTTACCGTTTAAAAATGCGCTGATAAGGTTCTTTTCCGCCTTAAAGGGCTGACCTGCCTCAAGCACGCTCTTTTTCTCGGTTATTTTCTTTATTGCAAGATGGGGATGCTTTTCTCTTATCTGTCCGCATACCATACCGGACGGAAAACCGCCCTCGTTATAAAGCCAGGTGTACATACCCTTTTCCGTTGCATACTCAAAGGAATAATAGAGCAGGTCAAGATATTCTTCCGACATATAGTCGGGAGAAAGATTTGTCACCTGAAAAGTGGGACGGAAATTTTTCGGACTGGCTATTACGTAAAATGCCTTGATTCCGCTCTCAAACATTTTGTCAATCCGTTCCTTTATACCCTCACGGGTGATATGTCCGTTCCAGTTCCACGCATAACAAGGCTGATACTCTACAGAAATGTTTTTAAAATCCATCACAGTTCGTATCCTTTCTTATCCATAAAGCTGCGGATTTTTGTTCCGTCAACTTCACAGGGGAGAATATTATCCTTAACACAGATTGATGCCGCATAACCTGCCGCCTCACCCGTTGCCGCCATATTGCCCATTACACGGTAGGACGCATGGGGATAGAAGTCGCCCGAAATGCATCTTCCAGCAAGGAGCATATTGTCCACATCGAGAGGGACAAGGCTTCTGTAAGGAATGTTGTAGGGTTTAGTTTTAATGCCCCTCTTATTGTCAAGGGTGTCATCCTTTTTTAGTTTGTGAACATCAACAATGAATTTTACAAGGCAGATACCGTCCGGAAAGCGCTTTCCCTCAATAATATCGTCAAGAGTAATTCGGTACTGACCGAGGACGCGCCTGCCCTCTCTCACGCCGATATGGTCGCTTGTATGAATAGTTTCAAGCCCCTCATAACCGGGAATTTCTGCGTGCTTTTTAACAGTGTCTATAACTTCTTTTCTGCCGTGTATGGTGGCATTTGTGATGCCTTTTATATCGTCGGGACGGATATTGTATTCATAGTTTCCGCCACCTACCCATGTTTTAAGTGCAGGAAGCTTTACAAAGCCTGCCTGACCGCCTGACATTGTGATGTTATGCTTTTCAAGAAGCTGATGGTACTCGGTCTTCTGCTTTTCGCTTTCAACTCCGTTATTGTCGGCAGGATAACCTGCAACCACATACTCCATACTCATCGACTGCATAATGCCCGTGTCAGGTTCACCGCAATCATAACGACAACCGCACATATCGGCAAGGTTTCCGTTTCCGGTAGCATCTATGTATATTTTTCCTTTTACAGAAAAGTTTCCACCGTCGGAAGAGATAAGGAGACTTTCAATTTTTCCGTCTGCCGTATTAACCGCACAAAGACGGCTGTAGTAGAAAAGCTCTATGCCGAGAGATGTACAAACCTCGTCAAAGTAATACTTTGCACCCTCTATATCAATCAGAAATCCGGGGATTTTCTTTCCATTTTCGTCAACCCTTTCCCCTTTTCTCGGACAAGTCCATTGACGGGAATTTAAGTAGTCAAGCATTTCTTTTACAATGCCGCCCTTATTGGCAGCATCGATAAAATGAGGAACAATTCCCTGGGTCATTATACCGCCAAGGTATCCGCCTTTTTCAATGAGTGCAACTTTCATACCCTCTCTTGCGGCACTTACTGCAGAAGCAAAACCTGCGATACCACCGCCACATACCACAACATCATATTCGCCAAAAAGCGGTGCTGTAATCTGAAATGTTTTATTACTCATTTTGATTCCCTGCCTTTCCTTTAACTTCATTATACTGTAAATAAATAGTGTTTTCTATAAATAAATTGGGTTTTTAATAAAAAAGCAGGAAAATATCACATTTTCCTGCTTTTGATTATAACACATTAATTTCTTTTTTATATATACGCTTCATAAAGATAAACGAAAGTGCAAACGATGCCAGTTCCGCAATGGGGAAAGAAAGCCACATCACGGTAATATCACGGGTAAAGAATGCCAGCAGAAATGCCGCAGGCACCAGCACCACCATCTGTCTGCAGATTGACACCCAAAGGCTGAGCATTCCGTGGCCCAGCGCCTGAAAAACAGAGCCTGCCACAATGCAGAATCCTGCCAGAAGGAAGCTTAGGCAAATAGAACGCATCATGGGAATACCAATACGAATAATTTCTTTCATATCGTCATTTCCTGTGTCAAAAATGCGGAGAAGTTGCCCGGGGATAATCTGGAAAAGCATAAATCCCACAATCATAATTCCTGTTGCATATATGATTGCAAGTTTGATTGTCTTTTTTATTCTTTCCTTATTCTTTGCCCCGAAATTGTACGCAACGATAGGCACCATTCCGTTGTTTAGACCAAATATGGGCATAAATACAAAGCTCTGGAGCTTAAAGTAAATTCCGAAAACAGCCTGTCCCGTTGCCGCGGTAGCAACATCAAAAAGGCGCATAATCTGGTTTAAGCACACATTCATAACGGAACCGATTGATGCCATACAGATTGAGGGTACGCCTACCGCGTAAATGCGCTTTATAATCTCTCCTTCGGGCTTTGTGATGCCTTTCACGGTAACGGAAATTTCACGGTTGAACTTCTGATTGATTACTATCGCAAGAAGAAGCGCAATAATCTGACCGGTAACGGTTGCCAGCGCCGCACCTGCAACACCCATTGCGGGCAATCCCAGATATCCGTAAATCATAATAGGATCAAGAATAATATTTATAACAGCACCAACAAGCTGAACAATCATACTGTAGGCGGTTTTTCCCGTTGACTGAAGAAGTTTTTCGTACATAGTCTGCCCGAAAAGTCCGAATGAAAAAATCATACAGATGCTAAGATATTCTGTACCTAATTTTGCAACGTTTTCCGATGCTCCGAAAGAATTAAAGTAAGGCTTTACCAGAAAGAAGCCCATAATCATAACGACAATTGCGCTTACCGCACTAAGAAATATGCCGTTATTTGCAACTTTGTTTGCTCTGTCAAAATTTTTCTCACCAAGACTTCTGGACAAAAGTGCATTTGTTCCCACACCTGTTCCGACGCCTATCGCTATCATTAAATTCTGTACGGGAAACGCCAAAGAAAGAGCCGTCAACGAATCCTGTCCAAGTTTGGACACAAACATTGTGTCAACAATGTTGTAAAGCGCCTGCACCAGCATGGAAATCATCATAGGGATTGCCATGGAAAGAAGCAGCGAATTTATCTTCTGCGTTCCCATTTTATTTTCTCTTATGTTTTCTGCCATATTGTCACCTTTTAAAAAGTAATTTTACCTGTATCCAGATCGTTTATAATGCGAGCAATTGCGTGCTCTTCATTGCTGACCGTTACATAGTCAGCTACATCCTTTGCCGCCTTACTTGCATTTGCCACAGCAAAGCCGATACCTGCCGCCTTTATCATAGATGCATCGTTATCATTGTCACCTACGGCAATTGTTTTTTTCTTATCAATTCCTGTAAGTTCCGCAAGTTTTAAAACAAGATCGCCCTTGCTTACTCCTTTGGGAAGAATTTCATAATACTCAGGGTCTGAACGTATAAAGTCAAACTTGGGTGCTATGGGGTGGCTGTTCAGAAGGTCTGCAAGTTTAAAAAGATTTTCCTCGCTGAGATCGGCAAAAAGTACCTTTGCAAGAGTGCCTTTTACCTCTGTATAGTGGCATCTTATGTCGGGAAAACCGCCTGAAATAAGGTGCTTTTCCATAGATGCGTTCATCTTACAGAAATAGCAGTCCCCAAAAGTGCAAAGCTGTATTGACATTTCGGGGAATTCCTTGTCAATATATTCCACCAACTCGAGAGCATCCCTTGAAAGCTCCAACTTCCACAGGTATTCTCCCTTTTCCACATCGTATATTCCTCCGCCGTTATAACAACCGATAGGTGCATTGGGGCGGACAATATCATATATCTTTCCTACAATTACCGGCGGTCTTCCCGTAACTATGGTAAAAAGGCCACCATTTTCCTTGAAATATTCTATTGCATCAAGATTTTCCTTGGAAATCGACTTGTCGTTACGAAGAAGTGTTCCGTCAAGGTCTGTTGTAATTAAAATTCCTTCAAATTTTTTCATTGGTCTCAGCTCCTTTACACACCAAAGTATTGTAGCATAAAAGAAATTATATTGCAAGAGGGAAAGATGTGTAAAAATTCGTGCATAAATCGTGTATGAGGAAAATTGCAAAAAAAAATTATTAAGCACAACCTGACAAGATTCTGACAAAGATTTGATAAAAATTTTATGTTCGGTCTGCGCGAGGAGTAAAATAGAATTTCCCTTCATATTGCGGAGCAATATTTCATACGCAAGGCGTATTTTATGGCGTAGCTACTTCATTTGCCGAAGGCAAATTTCATTGACCAAAACAGAAAAAACCATATCCTTTTGGATATGGTTTTTTCTGTTTTGGTCTGAGTGGGGAGTACGCATATTGCTTCGCAATCTGCCCTGCTTGACGACCCAAACGCATAGCGTTTCGGTACCCGTCGGCGCACCACTCGCCTGAAAACGATTATCAATCGTTTTCTTCACGGCTCCTGCTCACTTTGAGTTCAAGTCTCCCCACGGGAAATAAAAAATACCGCATCCTAAAGGACACGGTATTTTTTTGGTCTGAGTGGGGAGACTTGAACTCCCGGCCTCTTGAACCCCATTCAAGCACGCTACCAAACTGCGCTACACCCAGATACGTTACTCGAATATTATAACCAAAGAATTATGGATTGTCAAGCAAAATTTTAAAAATTTTTCAGAGCCCGAAAAAAAGCGGACAAATCATTATTATTTGTCCGCTTTTCTTGTTTATTTGTTTTCAGTAAGATGCTTGCTCTCATCATAAGTTACCATATTGGAGTAACCAAGCACATTTCTCTTACTATCCGTCTGCCCCACAGTTATTTCGGCACCGTCCTTCAGTTTAGCATTGGGTACCATAAGACTGTATTGACTGAGCATGGTGGAAGAAACCTTTTCTCCGTCTATGAAAACGTCACTCTTTGTAGTAAACCCTTTTCCCTGTATATAAAGAGCTCCGTCTACTACTTTTATGTCCTCTATGACAACGGGCAAAGTACCCATTCTCATATCTTGTTTTTTATACGGCTTGTTTCCGTCAAACTGATAATTTTCACCGTAAAGCATATCATATGCCAGATACTCTATCATAGCCTGATACTCTTCTTCGGAAAGAGGAGCATCTTCCTGTGATACATATTGGTGAAGCTTTGTTATATTTCCGTTATTAAAACCGAGCCAACTCATAATCTCGGCAGAAAGCTCGTATGTTCGCAGGTCTCTATCCTGCTTTTCAAGTCCGAAATTATTCCAGGTTACATACTCTGTTATATATGCGTTTTCTGTTGTAAGGTCACTATCCTCCAGTCCTATTGCCGGCAAATGGTCACCGTAAGCAATAAGAAGTGTAGGTTTTTCTCTTGTTTCCAGAACAGAAATCAGATTTCCCAGGAACATATCCATTTCCCATGCCTGGTTTATATAATATTCCAAAGAACACAGTTCCTCTTCTGTGAAATTTTCACTCTTTATGCTGATAACGTGATTTTCGCCCTCAATAGGCTCAGTAGGATATGCACCATGTCCCTGTACGGAAACCGTCCAGACAAAACGGGGTGTATCCTCTGTCACACCGTGTTCCTCATCGGTATATGTAAGAGCGGTCATTATTTCACCCGTAAGAACTTTATCCTTACACCAACCGTAAGAAGTGGTTTCGTAATCATACATATATTCTATTGACTGGAAGCTGTCAAATCCCATTCTGGGATACACCTTATCCCTGTCATAGAAGTCACCTGTGTGATTATGAATTGCATGAGCGCTGTAGCCGCTTTCTTTAAGGTTAAACGCCATTGTTTCACAAGCCTGTTTCAGCAAAATGGTCTTATACGGATACTCTCCCAATCCGAAGCAATCAAGGTTTATACCCGAAAGCACCTCAAACTCGGTGTTTGCCGTACCGCCACCGAAAGAAGGAACTTCCAAAAGACCAGTTGAATACTTCTCCCTCAGATAAGTGTGAACGGGAGCAGGGTCATCAGAAAAAGTCATTCCCTTTATGGTTTTTGCATCTACAAAAGACTCCAACTGTATTAAGACGATGTCCGGTTTTACCATTGATGCAGTATTGACAGTTTCAGGGAAAGGCTCCAGAATTTCCGCAGTTTGTTTTGCGTCATATTCTTCAGGCTCGTCTATTCCCGTATCAATTACGCTGCTTGTAAAACAATATACAAAACCGTAATCGTCATACGCTCCTACTATATAACCGAAATTCTCACCCACTGAGAAAAAGGTCTGTGCAACGAATGTCATTACCGCAACAGCCACGCCTACCCCGGCAATGGACGCTACTTTTCGTCCGTAGTGCATCTTTCCTTTTATCTTCGGGCTTATTATCCACAGTGCAATCAACGCTATAAGCAAAAGACCAACTGCGCTGTAGAGCAGAATTCTCTGCCATTTGGTAAGATAAATAAGAATCATGCTTATTTTTACAATCTGAAAATCGACTGCCGCCAAAGGAGTTACTCTGAAAGTCAGAAGCACGCAGTTGACTATTCCGCATACAAGCCACGGCAACGCCAGGAGGATGAGTCCGAACACACGGCGTCTGAAAAGAAGCGAAAACGAAATAGTCAGCATTATTATAAGGGCATTGTAGAAAAATACGACGGGACTTGTAAACATATGTACAAACCCTTGAATGAACGAATGCCTGCTGAGACTTTCAATCAGCCAGTTTTCAAATATACTGAAAATTGCAAAATATATTATCGGATGTTCTTCCAGCATTCTTTTCTGAAAAGAGAAAAACCCTCCGACTTTTTTAAGTACCTTCAAAAGAAACACCTACTTAGAAAGAAATCTTGTCATCGGCAATGTTTCCGGGATCGCATCCGTTAAGAATGAGTACGACAACAATAACTATTGCCACAACAACTACCAGAGACAACGCTATTTTTACTCCGTTTTTGCTTTTTTTGGGGACAATCTTTTCTTCTTCATGAAGATTAGCTCCACAGCCGCTACATAGTGAATCAGTGTCGGGGTTGATTTTGCCGCATTTTGGACAAAACATATTAAAACCACCTTTCATTGTACTAATTATACTAAAATTTCAATGTTTGTCAAGCTCGTTTATATGTGCAAAAGCTGAAATTTATTCCCTCATATTCCATAAGTTCGCTCTCTGCGGAAAGATACCACTCTACATCGTCATCAATATTGAAAAAGAAGGTATCTGCAGGGACGGTTTTCCTTACTTTAGTAATGAGGGCTTCGTCACACACGTCCTTGAACATCTCATAAATTTGCCCTCCGCCGATTACAAAAACATCGTCGGAATTAAATTTTTTTACATAGTCAAGGATTTCCTCTTTTGTATTAAAAGCCTCCACACCCTCCCGGGAAAAATTCTTATCCCTGGTAAGAACAATGTTTGTTCTGTTCTTGAGAGGTTTTCCTCCGGGGAATGAATCAAGAGTTCCTCTTCCCATAATAATTACTTTTCCCATGGTGGTTTCGCGGAAAAATTTCATATCGGGGGGAAGCGAAAACAAAAGGTCATTATTTAATCCGATGCCGAAATCCTCGGCAACGCAAACGATCATTTTCATATATAATGTACTCCTTATACTTTGTGCTGTTTTTCAAGTGCATACAAGGGGGCTCAAAAATAGTGCAGAACGTACGAACGGAAGTCCGTAGGACATCCCGAAGCTGTATGTGTATACAGCGAGAGGTGACGTTCGTGCGTAGCAAAACGCATCCAATGCTTGGAATCCGTTCTTCGGATTCCTACCAAAAACAAAAAGAACTTCCGCACACACAAACAAAATAATAGCTTATATTCGCACACGCGTTTTGCGTTCGGGGCTGTTTTTCAGACCCCTATTATATAGCAACGGGAATTTTCTTTCCCAAAGTATGAAATTGGTAGTTTTCAAATCTGAAACTGTCCACGGTAAATTTATAGAAATCGTCTATTGACTTATCCATTACAAATTCAGGTGCGTCGTAGGGAGTTTTGGACAGAATCTCCTCAACAAGAGGAATGTGTCTGTCATAAATATGTGCATCGGCAATAACGTGAACAAGCTCGCCCACTTTAAGTCCGCTGACCTGCGCCATCATATGTACGAGTACCGCATACTGACATACGTTCCAGTTGTTTGCAGTAAGCATATCCTGTGAGCGCTGATTTAAAATTGCATTCAAAGTGTCACCGCTTACGTTGAATGTCATCGAGTATGCACAGGGGTAAAGCCCCATTTCGCTAAGGTCCTGATGATTATAGATATTCGTCATAATTCTACGGCTCTGCGGATTGTTTTTAAGGTCAAAAAGCACTCTGTCAACCTGGTCAAATTCGCCCTCTTTATACTGATGCTTAACGCCCAACTGATAGCCGTACGCCTTGCCGATTGTGCCGTTTTCGTCAGCCCATGAATCCCAGATGTGGCTATTAAGGTCAGCAATGTTATTACTCTTCTTCTGCCATATCCATAAAAGCTCATCAACTGCAGCGGAAAGGTTAGTCTTTCTGAGAGTTATAACAGGAAACTCTTTCTGCAGGTCATAACGGTTTACAATACAGAATTTTTTCACGGTATGGGCTTTCGCACCATCTTCCCACACAGGACGTACATCCAGTTTTTCATCAGAATATCCGTGGTTTAATATTTCCTCACAATTTTTCTTGAAAACGATATCTGCATAACTCATGACTGTTACCTCTCTTTCGTACCTTTTAATTTTACCATTTTTATAACAATAAGTCAAGAAGTGGGCAAACAAATAAAATCGTCGAAACCACTTGAAGAAAAGCGCTTTTTATGTTATAATAGCTAAGGTTATGCCTTTCTTTGGAGGTTTGTTATGAAAAATATATTGAAAAAGTTTGTCAGCGTATCACTTGCGTTGACTGTTATGTGTCCTTTTTTGAATGTCCGCGCAGCAAAAGTCGGGGACAAAATCGAAAAAGTGCTTTCCACAGATATTGTAACATATATTGAGGGAGTTCAGGTTCCGTCCTTTAACATCAACGGAAGAACTGCCGTAATCGTTGAAAACCTTAACGCAATGGGACTTCCCTTTGATGTGTGGTATGACGATGCAACCCGTACCCTTTCCATTTCCGAAGGTAGCGGCGGTATGAGGGATTATTTCCATTTTGCTGACAATGAATCCTCCGCACCCATAGGAACTCCCATTATGGATGTTCTTTACACGGATATCGAAACCTTTTATCAGGGTAAAAAGTTAGAAAGTTTTAACATCGGTGGTTTTACCTGCGTTTATGCAACTGATCTTGCGAATATGTACGGACGGTACACTTTTAATGAACTCACCCGTTCGGTAGATATTTTCCGCAAAAAGGATGAGGCGGAAGGTATCAGTTACAGCAAGGAAACCGATCGCAAGCTTCCTGCCGATGAAAGCATTATTGAAAGGGGTGATACCACCGTTCGGTGGGGAAGCCCTCAAAAAAGTTATCTTATAAAAAATGATGACGGTACTTTCAGCACGATTGAATTTTCAGGCGGACTGAATATAGAAACGTACAACAGTGATTTTGAATATGTATCTTCAAAAAAAATCAGAATTGACTATCCCCTTTTCGGTGGTTTCTATGAAGGCGAAGATTATTTTTATGTTGTCTCGGGACAGGAAAACCAAAAAGAAAACGATAGTCTGACAGTTATTAATATTTCCGTTTACGATAAAAAATTCAAGAAGATTAAAGACGTTCCTGTAAAAGGATGCAGAACAACCGTTCCTTTTGATGCGTGCAACGTGTCAATGACAGAAAGCGATGACCTTTTCGTACTTCACACATCACGCAGTCAGTACAAGGGGTCAAACGGCATCGCTCCTCAGACACAGCTTACGGTTATTGTCAACAAGGAAAATTGGTCTGTTGTAAACACATTTGATAAATTCCAGCCGAATCATACAAGTCACGCGCTTAAAGGATACGTAAAGTTTGACAAGGATGCAATAGTGACTGCAAACTATTCCGATGCTACCCCGGTAAGAGGTGCTTTTATACAGGAACTGAAACCTTCGGGGGAACTTGTTTCCACAAGCACTGTTTTGAGCATTCCCGGACCTGCATCTGCAAACTGCACAGGTGCGATGATTGGCGGTTTTGAGGTTTCTTCCTCGTCTTACATTACCGCGCTCAGTACTATTGACCACTCCCTTGCAACAGATTATGCAGACACCTATATAGAAGGTGTTGCCAAAGAGGAAAGAGATGTGGTTGTTGCAGTTACAGACAAGAGAAAAAAGGCTACAAAAACAGTTCCCCTGACATTTTACTCCGATGCGGATAGGACTGCATCTGTTCCATATCTTGTAAAACTGGAAAGCGGAAACTTTATGGTTTTATGGCAAAGGTTTGACGGTTTTTCTGACAACAGCAACACATTTTGCTATGCATTCCTTGACAGAAACGGCAATCTTTCCGGAGAAGCAATGCAGTGCGACGGATATCTTTCCGTAAACTGTCAACCGGTAGAGATTGACGGCAAGGTTATGTGGTATACCAACACCACATCGGGACGAGTTTTCTATGAAATCAATTCAAACCCGTTGGCACATAATTCTTCAAAATAATTTCACATATTATTATCATCTCCCGAATACTATAAATAGTAAGGAGGATGATAGTATGAATTTAAAACCTGAATTTTTTCTCGGCGCTAATTCCGAGACTGGTTTTGTTTCCTATTTTAAGGAGCTGCAGGAACAGGAAAGTTCTATGCAGCTCTTTATTTTGAAAGGCGGTCCCGGAAGCGGCAAATCCACACTTATGAAAAGGGTATTGAAATACGCAGAAGAAAAAGGGCACACTTTAGAGGTTATTCCCTGTGCTTCCGACCCCCATTCACTGGATGCGTTTATTGATTATACCGCAGGTTTCTCAATGATGGACGGAACTGCACCCCACACGGAAGACCCCTCTCTTCCCGGTGCAAGACATCATATCCTGAATCTGGGAGATTTGTGGGACACACGAAAGCTTTCTGAAAAAGCTGACACCATAGAAAACCTCAGCAAACAAGTTTCTGACTGTCACAGCGGTGCGGGCGCATATATTAAATCCGCTGCCGCTCTTTTAAAGGAAAACGGCAGGTATGCCAAAAGCCATATTTTAATGAAAAAAGCACTTTCTGTTTCCGAGGATATTACAAGGCAACTTAAAGGCGGGAAACAGGGAAAAACTTCAAAAAGGCTTTTAAGTGCAGTAAGTGTGGGTGAAATAAAAGTTTTAAAATCTGCTTTGTCTTGTTTTGCCGACAAGGTGTATGTACTTTGCGACCAATTCGGCGCCGCTGCCGATTATATAATGAAAACTGTGTATTTTTCGGCAAAATTAAAAGGCGAGAACCAGATTTACTGCCCCTGCAGTATATCGCCGGGAAAGTGCGACCATCTGATTTTCCCCGACAGCAGAATTGCCATTGTCACAGGCAATGATTATTTTGATTTTGAAAGCAAGTATAAAGAAGACTGCTTCTATTCCCCGTTTCCGCTGGAGGAGGATATGCTAAGGCTCAAAGATGAGGCTGCAAGGCTTCTTTCCCTTGCCGCTTCCCTTGTGAAAAAGGCAAAAGATATCCACGATGACCTCGAGGACTGCTACAAAGAAGCGATGAATTTCGGTAAAACCAATGGACTTTTTGAAGGTATAATTTCTGAATTTTATAGTTAAATTAACCTCTAATTCTACGTTTTTTTATTAAAAACATTGACTTTTTATACTATATATTGTAAAATATTGTGGTAGATAAAACTTTCCCGGAGGGATAGAATGAAAAACAGTACTAAAGCACAGAACAAACTTACCAAACAAGAAAAAGAAAAAATGAGCAACAGAACTGTTCTTATTTCTTCGTTTGCAATTTTATATGGAATATTGCTTCTCTTTTTCAAGAAGATGTGTTCCTACTCCGGAACAGTTCTCGGTGCCGTAACATTCATGGAATACCTAATGTGGATTTCGCTGGCAGGTGCCATGCTTTGCGCAGCGTGGAGCGCATATAAAGAGAAAAAAGGATATTATATTTACAGCGGTATGTTTCTTTTCGTTTTCCTGAGTATTCTTTTAATTCTCCGGATAGAAACACTTATGGACGATCAGGCATACATAATTAATTTCGGTGCATTGGTTATGGCTGTTATAATGTCGCAGATTTATTATGCGCTGAGGGTACACTGCAAATTTACAGGCTGGTACAAAATAGTATTTTTAGCAGTTGTTTGTCTGGCTTTGATGGTTATGACCATAGCCGCGCTTGAACCTAAGTTCTGGGATTTCTTAAGATCAATTGTAAGAGGTTAGTTACATAAAGGCTGTGCAGGAAGTTTTCCGCACAGCCTTATTTTTAATTATAAAAAGCATACAAAAAACCGAGTGTATAACTACACTCGGTTTTCCATATTTCGCTAAAATTATTTAACGATGTTCTTAAGAGCCTGACCAGCCTTGAAAGCGGGAACCTTAGAAGCGGGAACCTTAACCTTAGCCTTAGTCTGGGGATTGATGCATTCACGAGCAGCTCTTTCTCTAACTTCGAATGTACCGAAGCCAACGAGCTGGATCTTTTCACCCTTCTTAAGAGCATCTTCTACAGCACCAACAAAAGCGTTAAGAGCCTTTTCAGCATCCTTCTTAGAAAGCTCTGCGTTTGCTGCAATTGCTGCTACGAGTTCTGTCTTATTCATAATTTTTCCTCCTTAAAATTTTTGTATAATATAAATCTTGCGATTATACCGCGCTTTCTGTCTTTCTTATAATATCATAAGATTTCCCCATATTCAAGTATTTTCTTCAATTTTCTTGAAGTTTTTGATAAATTTTTTTGTAAATAATGCCAATTCCGCCTCCGGGTCTACCCCATTTTTGCGTGCAAGGGCGCAAATTTCAAAAAGTTTTGCTCCTATTTCCTCTCCCGAAAGCTTTTCTTCGCTCTCTATTTTGTAAAGGTCTGCCTTGACGGCTTTCCCTATAACCTTTGTGGCTCTTGAGAGGGCAGGCAGAGATTTTGTGATTGATTCCATTGCCTCGTATACGGTTTTTTGCCCACGCTGACTCTTTTTAATTTTCTCCCAATTATCTAAAACTTCCTCGCTGTCTTTAACCGAAACATCACCGAAAACATGGGGATGGCGTTCAATCATTTTCCTTGATACGGCATCGGTAACATCATCAATGGTGAATGTTCCCTCTTCTTTTCCTATCTGTGCATGCATAACTACCTGCAGGAGAACATCGCCCAGCTCGTCAGCCATTTTCATGGGATTTCCCTCGTCAATGGCATCGTTTGCCTCGTACGCTTCTTCCAGAAGGCAGGTAGCGAGGGATTTATGTGTCTGCTCTCTGTCCCATGGGCATCCGCCGGGGGCACGGAGTTTTTCTACTATGTCACAAAAGTCATAAAAATTCATTTTCTTTTCCATATTATTATCCTCTTTTAAATTCTTCCTTAGAAAAACATTTTGTTATGATAACCAAAACCAGATACATCACCGCCGCAAGGCAAACGCTTACAAGAAGCATCAGCGTTCCGCCGGTCAGTGAATAAAGAATTTTTGCGCCACCACAAGAAATAAGTGCGCACAAAACCAGTTTTATTACAATACGCGCACCGCCTTTTAACGGTGTCACTCTCAGAAGAAGAACGGTATTTATAATTGCCGCAATAAGAAATGCCGTAACGGTTGCAAGAACGGCACCCTCAACGCCGAATCGATTCATAAACACAATATTAAGCACAAATTTCAAAACTATTGCTCCCAGAGAAATCCATATGGGTACCCATGTTCTTCCCAACGTCTGGAGCATTGCCGTCGTAGTCTGGATATATGGCATTATGAGAACCATTATCCCTACTAATACCATAAGCTGCCAATGTGCCGTTGAAGAGTATATAAGAAGCAAGAGCTCCTGTGGGAAAAGCATCATTCCCAATGCGCAGGGAAGTGCTACCAGAAAAACGAGTTTTATTACCCTTGTTGCGGTTTCGCTGAGTTTTTCTTTATTTTCTGCCGTGTATACAAGAGCGGGAACGGCACTTGCCGTAAATGCGGTTATAATGGTAGCAGGAAGATTGTAGATTGTATTGGCGCGTGTCAGGTAGCCGAAAAGTTTTCCGCGTTCCGCCTCTGCCACTCCTATGCGGGAAAGAATCTGCGGAACACTCAACGTATCAAGAAGCATTACTGCTGTAAAGGCAAATGCGCCCAAAGTAACGGGAAGTGAAAATTTGAAAACTTTCCACGCCTTTGAAAGAGAGGCTTGTCCCTTCTCTGCTTTTGCACGACGGAAAGCAACCTCCAGCACCAATGCGGCACAAACTGCACCGATACTTACTCCCGAAAGAGCGCCTGCCACACCGTAGCTTGTTCCCATTTTATAAGTCAGTGCACAAACACCTATTCCCATAATTACTTTTGCAAGGCTTTCCGCCAATTGGCTTACACCTGACGGTGTCATGGTACTTTTGCCCTGAAAATATCCTCTGCGGGAGCTGATTATTCCCATAAACGGAAAAGCAATTGCAAGAACACGAAGCCCCGGTGCCGCCACAGCTTCTCCGCCACCCGAAAGAAATCTTGCCAAAGGCTCGGCAAAGATAAAGAGAAGCACGCCCAAAAGGCTGCTTGCACCCGTTACGAAAACAAAAGTTGATTTTGTAAGGGAGGCTGCTTCCTTGTCGTCACTTTCGGCAATAAGCTTTGAAAGTGCGATGGGGATTCCCGTAACGCAGATTGCCAAAATTACATTATAAATGGAATACGCACTCTGATAAGCCCCAATTCCAGCCTCGTGAAGAAAGAGTCTGTCCAAGGGGATTTTCAGTGCGGCACTCATTATTTTACACAGTATGGATGCGGCGGCAAGCACCGTCGCACCGTAGAGAAAGCTTTGCTTTTTCATAGTTAAATCACATTCATTTCTAAATCAAAAATCTGTTTTCTGTGATAACGGCAGACACCGCTTTGGTAGCCGTCAATGTATTTATTCATTGCGGCAATAACAACCTCAGGCTTGAGGTTTGCGCGGCTTCCTGCGGAAAGTGTCATTTCTATTTTACCTAAAGTTACCTTTATATCCTTAATGTCGGGGCGGATGTCGGTTTCCTTGATTCCGCTTTTTGTTTTCTTTTCTATAAGGATTTTATCCATTGCCAGAAACTGTGCAATTCCCGGGGGCGTCTTTTCGGGGAACACCTGATAAAGAGCAACATCAAGCTTTTTCATATTGCTCTTCCCCTCGTGTGCCGAGAGGATTTTCACGCCCATTGGCAAAGTAGCATTAAGCCTTGCCATAATTTCGTCTGGTGCAATTTCTTCAGTAAGAGCAATTTCAAGAATTTCACATTCGCTGGTATACCCTACCGACAGAGGAAGCGCAAAACCCAAAAGCGGATGGGGGTTAAACCCCTCGGAATACGCCATGGGAAGATGTGCACGGCGGAGCGCCCTGCCAAACATTCTTACAAAGTCCAGGTGTGATACATATTTTGCATTTTCCGTTTTTTCATAGCGGAGAAAATAGTTATTATTCAAAGCATACACACCCTTTCTTTTCCTTGCACAGCTTCGCCGCACCGCAACCTGAGCATTTCTCACGGCAGTTGGGTGTTGTAAGAGCCTTCTTTGCAAGTTCGTTTTCTTTCATCATAAATTCTCTCGTTACACCGATATCTACAAAATCCCAGGGGAGAATTTCGTCATAGTCACGGGCACGGGTATAAAACGCCATATCTATGCCGCAGTCGGAAAATGCCTGATTCCACTTTTCAAGGCTGAAGCACTCATTCCAACCGTCAAGTTTACAACCGAGTTCATGAGCGCGGAGAATTACCTTGTTTAATTTTCTGTCCCCGCGGGCAAATACACCCTCCAGCACACTCACATCACTCTGGTGATAGTTATAGCGGACCTTACGGTTTCTGATTTCATTTTTAAGGAAAAGCTGTTTCTCGGAAAGAGTTTCAATGCTGTCCTGTGCCGCCCATTGGAATGGTGTGAACGGCTTAGGCACAAAACTTGCCACGCTGAGTGTTACCGACGGGGGACGGCGTTTGTTAGTCTTTTCACTTTTGTAGAAACATTCCACAACCTTTTCTGCAAGGTCGGAAATGCCCTTTATATCAGGATAATCTTCATAAGGAAGTCCAATCATAAAGTAAAGTTTTACCGTATTCCAGCCACCCTCGAATGCAAGAGTTGCCGATTTTATAAGGTCGTCCTCAGAAACATTCTTATTTATAACATCACGCATTCTTTGACTTCCTGCCTCGGGAGCAAAGGTAAGTCCGCTTTTTCTGACTTTCTGCACCTTTTCCATAAGGTCGAGGCTGAAGTTGTCCACACGGAGAGACGGAAGAGAAAGGCTGACCTTTTCCTTTTCCGTAATTTCAAGAAGCCTGTCCGCAAGCTCCTGAAACTGTGTATAGTCGCTGGTGGAAAGAGATGAAAGTCCCATTTCCTCGTAACCTGTAGATTCCATAAGTGCGCAGGCGTCCTTTACAAGGGTATCCGCACTCTTTTCCCTGACGGGACGGTAAATCATACCCGCCTGACAGAATCGGCAGCCACGGATACAACCGCGAAAAACTTCAATATTGCTTCTGTCATGAACAATGTCGGAAAAGGGTACAATAAATTTGTCGGGATAAGTAACCTTGTCAAGGTCGGAAATTATTCTCTTCTTAACCTTTTCGGGTGCTTCTGGACAGTTTGGCGTCATACTCTTTATTGTACCGTCTTCGTTATAGGTAACATCATAGAGAGAGGGAACATAGATGCCCTCAATCTTTGCAATTTTCTTTAAGTAATCTGCCCTCGTGCCGCCCTCTTCTTTCCATTCGTTAAAGGCATCCATAAGCTCGCCTATAACATCCTCTCCCTCACCCATAGTGAAAAAATCGAAGAAATCTGCAATAGGCTCGGGATTGTACGCACAGGGACCGCCACCGTTTACAAATGGGTCATTCTCTCCACGCTGAGAAGCTAAAAGCGGAATTCCTGCAAGTTCCAACATATTAAGCACGTTGGAATAGCACATTTCGTACTGGAGAGTTATGCCCAAAAAATCAAACTCCTTTACGGGAGTATGAGTTTCGTTGGTAAAAAGAGGAACGTTTTCTTTCCGCATTTCCTCCTCCATATCTATCCAGGGGGCAAAGACACGCTCGCAGTAGGTGTCTTCCCTCTCATTTAAAATATGGTAGAGAATTTTCATCCCCAAGTGGCTCATTCCCACTTCGTAAGTATCGGGGAATGCAAATGCGTAGCGGATTTTCACCTCTTCGGGATTTTTCATTACGCTGTTAAGCTCACCGCCACAATAGTGGGTTGCTTTCTGTATTTTTGAAAAAATTTTATCCAGGTTTTGCAAAGTGCTCATATTTTTCTCCTAAGTTATCGGAAAGGAAAAAGCTCCTTTAAAAGATTGTAAGAAAGCTCTTTCACCTGCCCGATATTTATATTTTTCTCCCATATGGGACTTAGTTTTTCGGTAAATGCCGGCACAAAAAAGCCGATTATAAATATAATAAGGAATATTCCCAGTGCAAAAGCACCTTTGTATGCCGTTATTATGAGATATTTTTTCATTTTTTCTTTCATTTCGCCCACCTCTTTACAAGGTATGCGAAAAAATTATTTAAAATACTGGTAAAGGTAGCATTTTAACATTCCGTTATAAAGTTTTCTCTTTTTGTCGGCAGGTCTGCCGTAGCAATCCTCAAATCCCTCGTGTGAAGTGAGGATGTATTTACCAATGTTTGTATATGCCGAAAAATGCTTGCCGATTTTTCTGTAAAGACTTTCACAACTTGTATTATCCATCAGCCTTTCGCCGTAGGGAGGATTGGAAACAAGCACGCCCTTTTCCTCGAAAAGCGGTACTTTCGACGCATCGCACACGGAGAAACGAATGTATTTGTCAACTCCTGCCTTGCGGGCATTTTCCTGTGCAAGTCTGACCGCCTGCGGATCAATATCAGAAGCAAATATTATCGGCTCAAGTGCATTATCGATAATGCTTCTTGCTTCCTCGCGAACATCATCATAAAGACCTTGTCCCATAACTCTCCATTTTTCGCTGACAAAGTTTCGGTTAAGACCGGGGGCAATCTTTTTTGCATAAAGAGCCGCCTCAATAGGGATTGTACCGCTTCCGCAGAACGGGTCGATAAACGGTCTGTCTCCGCGCCAACGGGTAATGTCAATCATTGAAAAAGCAAGGGTTTCGCGCATAGGTGCAACCACACCTTGCGCTCTGTATCCACGTTTATAAAGAGGCTCTCCCGTAGTGTCAAGGTAGATTGTTGCCTCGTCACGCATCAGAGAAAACTGAATACGCATCATTGGGCCTGTTTCCTCAAACTGCTCAATTCCATACTTTGCCGAAAGCCTTTTTACAACAGCCTTTTTCACAATGCTTGTGCAGGCAGGCACACTGGAAAGCTGACTTTTAAGAGACGTTCCTTTAACCGGGAATGCACAGTCTTTCTGAATGAAGTGTTCCCACTCAATACTGTTAACGCCCTGAAAAAGTTCCTCAAAGGTGGTAGCACGGAACTGTGCCATTTTTATAAGTACACGCTGGCCCGAGCGAATAAAGACATTTGCCAGGGCAACAGCTTCAAAATCGCCCTCAAAAGTAACTCTTCCGTCTGTAACCTCGGTAGTTTCATAGCCGAGGGAACGGACCTCGTGGGCAAGAGTCGCTTCCGTACCGAAAAAGGTAGGTATTGTCAGAAGAAGTCGCTTAGATGACATGGGATTTCCTCCAAAACATAATATATCTATGTTATTATACTATAAAATAGGTTGTTTTACAAGAAATTTATTGCTCTTTCCGTTAAAATGGTATATAATATATTCTTGAGGTGGTATGCATTGTGTATAGAGCATAATTCAGGCAAGCTTTTTTACAGAAACCCTTTTGGTGCTTGCCCTACAGATACAAAAATAACGCTTCGCCTTTCCGTAGAATCTTTTGAGTTTCCGGAAAAGGTTTGTTGCATTATCGATAATGCGGAAATCCCTATGCATTTTGTTTTTGAAACAAACGGAAGCAGAGTTTTCGAGTGTGAAATTGAAACGCCCTCTTCTCCCTGTCTTCTGTTCTACTGTTTCTTTGTATGTGCTGACGGAAACGCTCTTTATTACGGAAACAATTCCGCACACACCGGCGGTTTGGGTGAAATCAGTCAGGGTACACCCGACAGTTTGTATCAGATAACTGTTTACGATAAAAATTTCACAACTCCCGACTGGATGAAAAACGCAATTGTATATCAGATTTTTCCCGACAGGTTTTGTCGCGGAAAGGAGACACCTTTCCACGGAATAGAACGAAAGTGGGAGGATGAGCCTTTCTACCGCCCCGACCAGTTCGGCGGAGAATATCTTTCCAACGACTTTTTCGGCGGGAATTTTGACGGCATAAAGAAAAAACTCCCTTATCTTGCAGACTTGGGAGTTACGGCAATATATCTTAATCCTATCTCCAAGGCATTTTCCAACCACCGTTACGATACCGGTGATTACGAAAACCCCGATGAACTTTTGGGAAGCGTTGAAGATTTTGAGGAGCTTTCCAAAGAAGCAAAAAAACTTGGAATACACATAATTCTGGACGGCGTTTTCAGTCATACCGGTGCCGACAGTAAGTATTTTAACAAATACAATCATTATGACAGCGTAGGGGCGGCGCAGAGCAAGGATTCCCCCTATTACAGTTGGTATAATTTTTCTCATTTTCCTGACAAGTACGAATCCTGGTGGGGATTTGAAACACTTCCCAACGTTAATGAATTAGATAAGAATTTTACTCAATATATTGCAAGCGGCAAGCACAGTGTTATAAAAAAATGGCTTCGCCGAGGGGCTGATGGTTTCAGGCTTGATGTGGCAGATGAGCTTCCTGATGAATTTATTAAAAAGCTGAGGACATCAATAAAAAGCGAAAATCCCGATGCCCTCCTTATAGGTGAGGTTTGGGAGGATGCTTCCAACAAGGTAAGTTACGGTGAAAAACGTGCCTTTATATTAGGTAAAGAACTGGACAGCGTTATGAACTACGTATTTAAGGACGCTGTGCTCGGCTATCTTACAGGTGGCGATGCAAAGCAGTTTTTTGGCAAAATGCATTCTCTTCTGGAAAACTATCCCAAGGAGTCGCTGTACACGGCAATGAATTTGCTTTCGTCCCACGATATACCCAGAGCGCTTACCGTTCTTGCCGACACCCCCGATTTTCGCACACTTACACGACAGGAACAACACGACTATGTTATCCCCGAAGACAAGCTGGCTCTTGCAAAACGCAGAATGGTGCTTGCCGTGTGTCTTCAGATGACGCTTCCCGGTGCACCAACAATTTATTACGGTGACGAGATGGAAATGCTGGGATTTGCGGATCCCTTTAACCGCGCACCTATGGACTGGGGGCACGGGGAAAGCGAGATAATGCGGCAAATAAAAATGTTTGCCGGTTTAAGAAAAGAAAAGCAAGCCCTTCGCACAGGATTCTGCACATTGATTTCGGCAGAAGACGGTGTGGCGGTTTATATGAGAAATGCCGAGGATGGCAAGGATGCATTCGGAAAATCAGCAGCAGGCGACGAGGTTATCATTATCGTTAATGCAAGTAGTGACAGTCGTTTTGTAAGCCTCAATCTTTCCAAATACGGAATTGAGTCTGTCCGCGATACTTTAAGCGGAGAACTTATATCTGACGATCATAATCTTATTATGGAACTGCATCCGCTTTCCTACAGAATCTTTACCCCCGAAAGGATTTCAGATAAATGTACAAAAATACAGAGCATATAACAGAAATTGTCGCATTCGGTGCTGACGGAGAGGGAATTGCAAAGCCCGACGGATTTACTGTCTTTGTTCCCGGAGCCGTCAAAGGCGACATTGCGAAAATCCTTATAATTAAAGAAAAGAAAAATTACGGTTACGGCAAACTGCTGGAGGTCATTGAGCCTTCTCCGTTGAGAACTGAGCCCCGTTGCGAAGTTTTTCAGAAATGCGGCGGTTGCAGTATGCAGGGTGTTGAATACTCTCATCAGCTCGAGTATAAAAAGAATAAGGTGCTTGATGCGCTTGTTCGTATCGGCGGTTTTTCCGATGCCGTTATTGACTCCGTTACAGGAAGTAATCCTTGCTACAATTACAGAAATAAGGCACAGTTCCCCGTAACGGTTGCAGACGGAAAAGTTCGGGCAGGATTCTACGCACCCCACAGCCACAGAGTAGTTGTCCCCGAAGCATGCAGTCTGCAGGATGAAAGAACAAATCAGGTTGTCAACGCGGTTTGTGACTGGGCAACAGAAAACGGTATTGATATATATGACGAAGAAACTTGTACAGGAAATCTTCGCAGAATATGTATGCGAATCGGAAAAAGCGAGGCGGTACTTGTTCTGGTTGCGAAAAAATCGCTCCCCTGTACCGAAAGTCTTATTGACATAATTAAGGAAAAGTTTCCTTTTGTAAAAGGAATTGTTATAAATATAAACCCCGACCGCACCAATAACGTGTATGGTGATAGAGATAAAGTTATATACGGAGTTCCGCACATTATCGATAATGTTGGTACTATTAGATATAAGGTACATTACAAGAGTTTTTATCAGGTAAACCCATACACTACAAAACTCCTTTACGAAAAGGCGCTGGAACTCGCCAATCTTGACGGAGAAAAAACGGCATTTGACCTTTACTGCGGTACGGGAAGCATAAGTTTGTTTCTTGCACAGAAGGCAAAAAAGGTTATCGGCATTGAAATTGTTGAAGATGCCGTTAAGAATGCAAGAGAGAATGCCGAATTAAATGGAATTACAAACGCAGAATTTTACTGTGGCGCTGCAGAAGAAGTTGCGCCCAAGCTTATAAGAGAAGGCGAAAAAGCCGATGTGGTTGTCCTTGATCCGCCGAGAAAAGGTTGCGATGAAAAGCTTCTTTCTGCCATCGCAGGAATGAAACCCGAAAGGATAGTTTATGTTTCCTGTGACCCTGCAACAATGGCAAGAGACGCAAAATATCTATGTCAGAACGGTTATATATTAAAGGAAGCTCATATGTTTGATCAATTCCCGATGACATCTCACGTTGAAAGTGCGGTCGTGCTATGTAGGGCAAACATTGAAAGGAACATATTCAGTTTAACCGATTAAAATTTTAATTTTTCTGCACTAATTACGTTGCAAAAGGAGAACACAAATGCTATTCGATTCATACATGAAACAGCTGAGAAAATATGCCGATAAGGTAGGCCGAGAACTCGATGAGGAAGCGGTAATACGGGATAGGTGGGAGGAATTCTGCGCTCTTTTTTACCCTGAATTCACAGAGTTTTTAAAGAATGAAGGAAAACTTCCCGATGCGTTTAAATTTACACCCAATCCATTTGAAGATGAATTGGAGTATGTCGGTCCGGATGGACTTGACGACCATTCCGGGGTATCGTGCTGGTTATCCCTTGTTAAGGATATCGATATCAACGAAGCCGTTAGATTATGCTCGGAATGGAAAAAGATACATCTGGAATTTTACAAAACCTGTAAAATATATAATATTCCCGAAGAAAACTGTTCAAAAAAAGTTGTAATTTTACTGAACGCCGAAGAACCCCTGCCGGAATTGACGGAAGAAACGGTCAGCATATGCAAAAGCGAAGATATACGCGTTGCTTTTCTCAAGTCCAACCGTGTGCTGTACGACATATCCACGCAAAAGGAATACACCCTTACATACAACGAATATCCGGGTAGTGCCGACGATGCTGCAACTTACGGAGAATGGTATCTGTATTAGAGTTAAGAGGCATATTATAACAAACAAATTTTATAAGGAGGATTTTCTAATGGAAAAGAACAAAGAGAACAAAATTTTCGAAGAGGAATTGGAAGAAATCATCGAAGACGTAAACGAAGAAGCGGAAGAAGAACGCCGTGAGCGCGAGCAAAAGGAAGAAAAAGAGCGTAAAAAGGAAGAGGAAAGAATAGAGGATCTTCAGGATGACATTGAAAAGCTGAAGAAAAAAATTCTGAAGAAGAAAAACAAACTTCAGGAAGCAGGCGCCTATGCAGGCAGATTTTCTGAGGAGGAAAAGCTTCGCTTGAAGATCAAAAAGCTTACCAAAATCTGTATTTATATGGGGCTTGGATATGCAGCTATTCTAATTGGAATCATACTCTACATTATATAACCCGAAGGGGTGATTACAGATGACGAATTTTACCGATAACGAGCAGCAGGTTACCTATCCTACCGGACCGATAACAGAGCCTCCGGTGGAAGACTTCCCCGTTGCAGAAATTGAAGTTGTTGAAGAAGAAACAAGAGATGATATAGTTTCAGAGCCTTATGAAAGAGCTGTCCTGCCCCCGAGGAAACCTCGTGACAAAGCAAAAAAATACATTGTTCTTTCTATTATCTCTGCTGTTATTGTTGTAGCACTTATTACAGGATTTGCTTTTTATTACGTAACGGCTACTTCCCGCATCCGCAATCTTGAAAGTCAGGTTGAAGATCTTGAATTCAACAACACTATGCTCGCAGAGGAAAACGCATACACTGCTTCCGAGTATGAGCAGGAAATCGATGCTCTCGAAGAAGAGATTGCTCTTCTGGAAATGGATATTGAGGAACTTTCCGTAAAGGTTGATTTTATGGATTCTTCCATCCGCGTAGTAGAAGATGACGGCTATAAAACCTATCATGTATACGGGTGCGAATATTTTGATTCCGAATATTATTGGGCATATAATAAAAATCAGGTTGTTAACAATTCGGAATACACACGATGTCCGTACTGTAACTAAGTCAGAGCGAAATTATACATACATCGAAATCTTACGGTCTCCCTGCATTTGTCAAGATGCAAATGGTTTTTATCTTGACAAATGCACTTTCTTTGTGATAGAATACTCCCGATAAAGGGGAGTAGCGACGGAAATTATTCCGTTACAACGGCGTCAGTACGGTAACTTTGTTACCCGCTTTTGTATGAAACAGCGAGACTTTTATCGCATTATTTTTGTGCGATAAAAGTCTTTTTTATTGCATAAAATCAAATTAAGAGGTGCAATTATGGAATACGTATTGAACTTGGCAATGCTGCTTGTCGGCTTTTTCTTCCTTGTAAAGGGCGCAGATATTTTTGTTGACGGAAGCAGCTCTGTAGCAAAACTTTTTAAGATCCCGTCGGTAATCATCGGTCTTACAATAGTTTCAATCGGAACATCACTTCCCGAAGCGGCGGTAAGTATTACTTCTTCGCTGCAGGGCAGCTACGATCTTTCCATTGCGAATGTTGTAGGGTCAAATATATTTAATCTGCTTGTTGTTGTGGGTGCTTCGGCACTTATTTGTCCATTCGTTGTGGACAAAATGATTATGAAGAGGGACCTCCCTATCTGCATCGGCATAACTGCTCTGCTTGCATTTATGCTCAGGGATAATATTCTCTCTCGTATTGAAGCAGGGGTTCTTTTTGTGATTTTTGTTGCATACCTTGTTTTACTGGTTGTTTCTGCTCTTAAAGACCGTCAGCAGTCTGCAGAAAACGAAAAGCCTATGCCCCTTTCCAAGAGCCTTGTTTTTATTCTTTTAGGCGGTGCAGGAATTATTCTTGGCGGAACTTTTACTGTTGACAGTGCTAAATTTTTCGCAAAAGCTTTCGGTATGAGTGAGATGCTTATAGGTCTTACAGTTGTTGCTGTGGGAACCAGTCTTCCCGAGCTTGTAACAAGCATTGTTGCAGCTAAAAAAGGCGAAAGCGAAATTGCACTGGGCAATGTTGTGGGTTCCTGCATATTCAACATTATGTTTATTTTGGGTATGAGCGGTCTTGTGCATCCCCTTAACTGCGAACCGGCAGCTTTCATTGATTCCGTTTTTCTTATCGGAGTTAATATTCTTATGTATCTTGCTTGTATCACAAGCAAAAAAGTCAACAGACCTGAAGGTTTAATTTGCGTGGTACTTTATGTGATATATATTGCATATACTATATTGAGAGCCTTTTCTCTTCTTCCTTTTTAAGGTTGACAAATTTTAGATATTATGTTAAACTTCACAATGTAAAAGGGAGTAGCTACCGAGTTCAGTGAATTCGGTACAACGGCGTCAGTACGGCATTCCTATGCCCGCCTTTGTATTAAACAGCAAGACTTTTACTGCATTTCTGTGCGGTAAAGGTCTTTTTTTGTACAAAGGAGGTGCACGGCAAAAAAGATTACCACACAATAAAAATTTTATGAGGTGATTTTTTATGGATTACGTACTGAATTTATTCCTTTTGGTTTTAGGTTTTGCCCTTCTCATCAAAGGTGCTGACCTGTTTGTTGACGGAAGCAGTTCTGTCGCAAAATTGCTTAAGATCCCGGCAGTTATTATCGGTCTTACAATCGTTTCAATCGGGACATCTCTTCCTGAGGCGGCTGTAAGCATATCCGCATCTTTAAAGGGAAGTTATGATCTTTCCATTGCAAATGTTGTAGGCAGTAATATTTTTAATCTTCTGAGTGTTGTAGGTGTTTCTGCGTTTATCTGTCCTTTTGTGGTTGACAGAGTTATTATGAAAAGAGACTTTCCGATAAGTATCCTTGCAGCGGCAATCCTCGCTGTAATGCTTATTGATAACACACTTTCCCGTATTGAAGCGGCTATACTTTTTGTTCTTTTTATTGCATATATTCTTTTACTGGTGCGTTCTGCTCTGAAGAACCGTATTCAGCAAAGCTCCGATGAATACAAGACACTTTCTCCTTTAAAAAGTATTCTTTTCATCATTCTGGGCGGTGCAGGAATTATTCTGGGCGGCACACTTACAGTTGATTCCGCAACATTTTTCGCAACATCCTTAGGTATGAGCGAACTTTTGGTAGGGCTTACCATTGTTGCTGTGGGAACCAGTCTTCCCGAGCTTGTAACAAGTGTTGTTGCCGCTAAAAAAGGCGAAAGCGAAATTGCGCTGGGCAATGTTGTCGGTTCAAATATATTCAATATATTCTTTATTCTTGGTATGAGTGGTATCGTCCACCCTCTTACCTGTGACCCGGGCGCACTTATTGATACTGTAATTCTTATTGCTGTAAGCACACTCATGTTCTTTATCTACAAGGCAAAGAACAAGGTTTCCCGTTCTGTCGGGCTCCTTGGTGTGGTTATATATATAATTTATGTGGTATATATAATACTGCGAGCATATAATATGCTTTCATTCTAAAAATTTTGGAGGATTTTTATGATATCCTTGCTTATTCGGCGTTTTCTTCCTGAAAACGCCGATACTAAACTTACAAGAAAAATATACGGTTATGTCTGCGGTGGCGTAGGGATAATTCTGAATCTATTCCTGTTTGCAACAAAGCTTTTTATAGGGTTTATCAGCTCATCCATCGCTATAACCGCGGATGCGTTTAATAACTTGACCGATGCAGGAAGCTCGGTTATAAGTCTTTTCGGTTTCGTCCTTTCGGGGCAGAAAGCCGATAAAGAGCATCCTTTCGGACACGGCAGAATCGAGTATATTGCAGGGATTTTTATCTCTGTTGTAATCATTTATGTGGGAATAGAACTTCTCCGGTCGTCAATCGACAAAATTCTTCATCCGACAGAATTTGTTTTCAACAAATACATTGTGATTATACTAATTGTGTCAATACTGGTTAAACTTTATATGGCGTATTACAACCGTCACTCAGGCAAAAAAATACAGTCAACTGCCCTTTTAGCCGTTGCAACCGATTCCGTAAGTGACGCTATTGCAACGGGGGCAATATTGCTTTCCGCCGTGTTTATGTATTTTACAGGCATTCAGATTGACGGGTATGTCGGTCTTCTTGTTTCCCTACTGATTATAAAATCGGGGGTTGCTGCGGTTATACAGACGTCCTCTCCCCTTTTGGGTGGTATTCCTGACCGTGATTTCGTAAAAAAAGTTGAGGAAATAGTACGCGAAAACCCCGAAACGGTAGGAATTCACGACCTTGTGATACACGACTACGGCCCCAACAAAATTTTTGTATCCCTGCATATGGAGGTTGACGGAAGCAAAGAGATTTTTGTTCTCCACGATGCGGCCGATCTGGTGGAAAAACAGATTGCGGAAGAGCTCGGTTGCGAAGCCGTTATCCACATGGATCCTATTGATGTGAACAACCCCATTTTAAAGGAGATTTATGCCACCCTTCAAAAAAGGCTCAGCATAGTTTGTCCTGAGGGAAATGTTCACGATCTGAGGATTGTTCCCGGTCCTACCCATACAAATGTCATTTTTGATTTGATTGTTCCTGCAGAAAGATATTTTGCAAAGGATAAAATTTCTGCAGAACTTGAAAAATGTGTGAGCGAATTAAACGAAAATTATTATGCGGTAATTACAGTGGAAACATCGTATATATAAGGAGATGCACTATGTTTAACAAAACAGAATTTTTAGAGGATTTAAAGAAGCTTATTGCAATTAACAGTATTAACGGAAATTGCGGTTCTGTCAGCGAAAAAGCACCTCTCGGCGAGGGCGTGAACAACGCCATTGAAGCGTTTTTGGAGATTGGAAAACGCTTTGGCTTCAAGACCAAAAATGTAGGCGGTTACTGTGGCTGGATTGAAATGGGCGAAGGCGACGAAATGCTGGGAATTATCGTCCATACCGACACCGTTGATACGGGTGACGGCTGGAGTTATCCTGCCCTTGAATGCACAATTGCCGAGGACGGAATTTACGGCAGAGGCGTAATAGACAACAAGGGCCCCGCGCTTCTTTCCCTTTACTGTATGAAGGCTATACAGGACAGCGGTGCAAAACTTAACAAGAGGGTACGCCTCATAATCGGCGGTGACGAGGAAGCAGGCAGCTGGAAATGTATGCAGGCGTATAAAGAGACCGAGGAAGCTCCCTCAATCGCATTTTCTCCCGATGGCGATTACCCCGTAGTTTTCGGTGAAAAAGGGCTTTTACGTGTAAAAATTTACGGTGACGAAAAAAATATTGCCCCCGATTTTAAATTTGAGGGCGGTAAGGTTATAAATATCGTTCCCGACGAAGCAACTGCATTTATTGACGGAAAAGAGCTTCACGCAAAGGGGAAGGCGGCACACGGAAGCACCCCTGAAAAGGGCGAAAATGCTATTTTGAAAATAGGCAGGGAAATAGCCGAAATGTACCCTGCATCTGCTTTTGCAAAGCTTATGTCACTTACAACGGCGGAGGCACTTGGAATTGACATTGCCGATGAGATTACAAAAATCAGCGTTAACCCCTCGATTATCCATGCCGACAACGAAAAATGCGAGCTTTCCTACGATATCCGTTACCCCATTACGGCAGACGGGGACGAGGTTATTGCAAACATTAAAAAGGCGGCGGAGGAAAAAGGGCTTACAGCGGATATTTTCTTCCACGACAGACCTCTTTACGTTCCCCGTGACAGCCACCTTGTAAAAACGCTTTCAAAGATATATACAGAGCATACCGGAGATAAATCGGAGCCTGTTGCAATCGGAGGCGGAACATATGCAAAAGCCTTCAAAAACTGCGTTGCATTTGGTGCAATGCTCCCCGATGAACCGGAAACAATGCATCAGGCAAATGAGTTCTGGAGTTTCAGAAGTATAGATATTAATTACGATATAATTTGTGATGCAATAACTAAATTATAAGACAAACGGCTGTAAAAGAATGCTGTTCTTTTACAGCCGTTTTTTGGGGATAGGAAAAAATGTTTCAGAACGGACAAACTTCTATCGAAAAAAGTCAAAGAAAACCCTGTTTTCCCTTTGACTTTTTTTATTATATATTATATAATAAAGTGTACTCTTATAATAAAAAGATTGGATGAGTTTTTTGACTGAAAAAAATGTATTTATCTCGCCTGAGGACAAGGCTCTTCAGGAAGCTTTCATAAATTCAATAAAAAACTCCCTTTCGGGGGAAACTAAATTTGCAATGGTTGAAACATACGGCTGTCAACAGAACGTCAACGATTCCCAGAGAATCGAGGGTATGCTCATTGAGATGGGATTTACCCTTACCGATGACCGTGAAAAAGCAGATGTCATAATTTTCAACACCTGCGCTATCCGTGAAAATGCCCACGAAAGAGTGTACGGAAACCTTGGTGCGTTAAAGCACATTAAAGCGAGAAAGCCGTCGCTTATAATCGGCATTTGCGGTTGTATGGT
The DNA here is from genome assembly GCA_015068735.1 of Oscillospiraceae bacterium. Taxonomy (GTDB): domain Bacteria; phylum Bacillota; class Clostridia; order UMGS1883; family UMGS1883; genus UMGS1883. Next base: position 27,076 of record SVJW01000004.1, on the reverse strand, counting down.
ACAGCAACCTCAGATTGCAAAAAGGGTTAAGTCAAAGTACCGACACGTTGACCTTATTTTCGGCACACACGTGTTGTGGAAATTCCCCTCACTCCTTGCTGAGGTTATGGAGCACAGGGAAAGAGTTGTGGACATTTCAGGCGACGGTGTAATCTGCGAGGGTATCCCCGTGAATTACGACGGTGGCGCAAAAGCATTTGTGTCCGTTATGTACGGATGCAACAACTTCTGTTCCTACTGCATCGTTCCTTATGTAAGAGGCAGGGAAAGAAGCCGTAAAGAAGAGGATATTCTTTTTGAGATTGAAAATCTTGCCAAAACAGGTGTTAAAGAGGTTATGCTTTTAGGGCAGAACGTTAACTCCTACGGCAAGGACCGTGGTGAGGAGAACGGATTTGCAAATCTTCTCAAAAAAGTTTGCAAAATCGACGGAATCGAAAGAATCCGCTTTATGTCCAGTCATCCCAAGGATATTTCGGACGAGCTTCTCTATGTCATGGCTCAGGAAGAAAAAATCTGCAATCAGCTTCACCTTCCGCTGCAGTCAGGAAGCGATAAGGTACTTTTGGATATGAACAGACATTACGACCGCGAAAGGTATATGGAGATAGTCAAAAAAGCCAAAGAGCTTATGCCTGACATTGCCCTCACTACCGACATTATTGTGGGCTTCCCTACGGAAACGGACAAGGATTTTGAGGACACACTATCCATTCTCCGCGAGGTTGGGTTTGACTCGATTTTCTCGTTCATATACTCTCCCAGAGAGGGTACAAAAGCGGCTGAGTGGGAAAATGTTTCTTCGAAAGAGGAAATCGATAAGAGGTTCAGAAAACTTTTAGACGAGCAGAACGATATCAGTTACAAGCTTAACTTAAGACATGAGGGAAATACAGAAAAAGTGCTGGTTGAGGGAGTAAGCAAAACCGATACGGGAATGCTTACAGGCAGAAACTACGCTAACAAGATTGTAAATTTCAAGGGCGATGAATCACTTATCGGAAAAATAATTGATGTAAAAATCACCAAGGCACAAACTTGGATACTCTATGGTGAATTAAAATAAAATTTATATAAAGGACGGTAAATTAAAATGGCAGAAATTTTTGAAAAAGCAAGAGAACTCGGTGAAGCAATTATCGATAGCAAGGAGTACAAGGAACTCAAGGCAGCCGAGCTTAAACAGGAAAATGACGAGGAAGCTCTCGCTCTTCTCAAGGAATACAGCGATGTAAGAAGACGCCTTGGCGAAGAAATTCAGAAAGGTGACGTATCCGAGGAAAGAATCGCTGAAATCCGCGATGAACTTGAAGAAGCATATTCCAAAATGACAACAAACGACACAATTACTGCATACATCAATGCACAGAGAACATTCCAGGCAGTAATTGACCAGATGAACAATATTCTTTCATTCCACATTACAGGCAAAATGCCCGGCGGTTGTAGTGGAAATTGCAGTAGTTGTTCAAGCTGCGGTTAATCCACAATTTACTACTAAGGAGGAAAACCCATGGCAGAGCTTACTCCAATGATGAAGCAATACATGGAAATAAAGAAAAAGTGTCCCGACACCATACTGATGTTCAGATTGGGCGATTTCTACGAAATGTTCTTTGAGGATGCTATTGTTGCGTCCCGTGACCTTGAAATCACTCTTACCGGTCGTGACTGCGGTCAGGAAGAGAGAGCTCCCATGTGTGGTGTTCCCTTTCACGCGGCAGATACTTATATTTCAAGGCTGGTTGCAAAGGGGCACAAGGTCGCAATCTGCGAGCAGATGGAGGACCCCAAATCCGTTAAGGGTATCGTAAAGCGTGACATTATCCGTATAGTGACACCGGGTACAATTCTTGACGATTCGCTTCTTAACTCCCGCAAGACAAACTATATGGCATCTGTCTGCAGAATCGGAAACGACTGCGGTATTGCATTTGTGGATGTTTCCACGGGTGAGCTTTTGGGAACGGCACTTTATGATGACATTTCCTGCGACAAGCTTATAAACGAGCTTGCGCGCTTCTCCCCTGTCGAAATAGCTCTGGGAGGAAACTCCTATCAGAACAAGAAAATCACAGAATATATTGAGAGCCGTACCGACGCTCTCACCTTTACATACGATTATGAGGAAGCGGACAAAGCATCAGGTGAGCTTTTAGTCTCTCAGCTTAAAAACAGCAGCGACATTACAGAAAAGCTTCTCCGCATTGCTGCCACAGCGCTTATTCAGTACATTTTAGAAACGCAGAAAGCCAAAATGGCGCATATTCACACAATAGATATTTATACATCGCAGGAATTTGTGGATCTTGACGCTGCGACGGTAAGAAACTTAGAGCTGGTTGAAACCATGCGTGACAAGTCAAAGCGCGGCAGTCTTTTCTGGGTACTTGACAACACGAAAACCTCTATGGGTACGAGAATGCTTAAGCAATGGATTCTCCGCCCCTTGGTAAATGTGGCATCGGTCAACAACCGTCTTTTAGGTGTTGAAGAGCTTGTTTCAGCTATGGACATCCGTGACGACCTTGCCGACGCTCTTACAGGAGTAAACGATATTGAGCGCCTTATGAGCCGCGTCAGCGTGGGAACAGCCAACGCAAGGGACATGCTCTCCCTCTGTATGTCTTTTTCTCGTCTTCCTTTCCTGTCGAAAATTCTTTGCAGGACAAGGAGCAGTATTTTAAGCGTACAGGCGGCAAATCTTGATACGCTTGAAGATCTCAAGGATTTATTGGAAAGAGCAATAAATCCCGAAGCGCCTATTTCCCTTCGTGAGGGAAATATTATCCGTGACGGATTCATTGAAGAAATTGACCGCCTGCGGGACATTACAAAGGGCGGAAGTACATATATAACCGAGCTTGAAGCAAGAGAAAGAGAAAGAACGGGAATCAAAACCTTGAAAGTTAAGTTTAACAAGGTTTTCGGATATTTTATTGAGGTTTCCACCTCTCAGCTTTCAAAAGTTCCCGATGATTATATGCGTAAGCAGACACTCACCAATGGCGAAAGGTTCATCACGGCAGAGCTTAAGGATATTGAAAGCAGTGTCCTTGGTGCAAGCGAGAAACTTGTTCAGCTCGAGTATGAAGAGTTCCAGAAAATACGAGAAAGAATCTGCGAACACATGGAGCGAATCGAAAAGACTGCACACGCAATCGCCGTGACAGATACTATCTACTCACTTGCCGAGGCGGCTGTTAAGAATAATTATGTAAAACCCGAGGTCAATCTTTCGGACAAGCTTATTATTAAAGAGGGCAGACACCCCGTTGTGGAAAAAGTGCTTTCCGACAGTCTTTTTGTTCCTAACGACACTACTCTCGACTGTACAGATAACAGAATGTCAGTTATTACAGGCCCCAATATGGCAGGTAAATCCACATATATGCGACAGACGGCACTTATCGCCCTGATGGCACAGGTTGGCTCTTTCGTGCCTGCACAGAGTGCCGAATGCGGAATTATCGACAAGATATTTACAAGAATTGGTGCGTCCGATGATCTGGCTTCGGGGCAGAGCACATTTATGCTTGAAATGAACGAAGTCAGCTATATTCTCAAAAACGCAACCAAGAAAAGCCTTTGTATTCTTGACGAAATAGGTCGAGGTACAAGCACCTTTGACGGACTTTCCATTGCGTGGGCGGTTATTGAGCATATTGCAAAGAAGGTCGGGGCAAAAACACTTTTTGCCACACATTATCACGAACTTACAGCTCTTGAAGGAAACATAACAGGAATCGTAAACTATAACACCGCCTGCAAAAAAAGAGGCGACGATATTACATTCCTCCGCCGCATTGTCCGTGGCGGAACAGACGACAGCTTCGGTATCGAGGTTGCAAAACTTGCAGGGGTTCCCGAAAGCGTTATAAAAAGAGCTAAAGAGGTTCTTAAAACGGTAGAGGGTGAAGTACGCGGAAGCGAAACAGGTGCGAAAATTTCCAAAAAAGTCGTTTCCGAAGAAGAAACCTCTATGCAGATAGGCTTTGCCGATATGGAAAACAGTAAGGTTGTGGAAGCACTTAAAGCAATTGATGTAACAACCTTGACGCCCATCGAGGCTATGAACAAACTTTATGAGTTACAAAAGTTAATATAACAACTATTTAATCATTTGGGAAAGGAGGCTTTCAATGGGAAAAATAAACGTACTTGACAAATTTACTGCCGAAAAAATTGCGGCAGGTGAAGTTGTAGAACGCCCTGCCAGCGTTATAAAAGAGCTTGTTGAAAACGCCATTGACGCAGGGGCTACAACTGTCACCGTTGAAATTAAAGACGGCGGAACTACATATATGCGTGTTGCCGACAACGGCAGCGGAATGGACAAAGACGATGCTCGCACAGCATTTCTCCGCCACGCTACAAGCAAGATAAAGACAGACAAGGATTTAGAGCATATTATGACTCTCGGTTTCCGCGGAGAGGCACTCTGCTCAATTGCGGCAGTCAGCCGCACGGAACTTTTTACCAAGCAGAAAACCTCCGACGAGGGAACTCACGTTGTTGTTGAGGGCGGTGAGGAAAAAGTTTTTGAAGGGGCAGGCTGTCCCGACGGCACAACGATTATCGTAAAAAACCTTTTCTTCAACACTCCTGCGAGAATGAAGTTCCTTAAAAAGGACTCGGTTGAAGCCTCCACCGTTACAGATGTGTGTAATAAGCAGGCGCTTAGTCATCCCGATGTTTCAATCCGCCTTATCCGTGACGGAAAGGATGTGCTTTTCTCCCCCGGAGATAACACCCTTAAAAATGCCGTTCACGCAGTTTACGGCAAGGATATCGCAAATTCCACCGCGTCGGTAGACTACGCAAAAAACGGTATCCGTGTATTCGGTCTTACAGGCAAAAACAACCTTTCAAGACCCAACAGACTGATGCAGGTATTCTTTATAAACGGCAGATTTGTGGTAAATAAAACACTTCTTGCCGCTGTAAGCGAAGCGTATAAAAACGAGCTTATGGTGGGAAGATTTCCCGTATGTATACTGAACGTGGAAATGGATCCTTCCTTGGTAGATGTAAATGTTCACCCCGGAAAGACGGAGGTTAAATTCGCTTCCGAGCAGGATGTGTATGAAGCGGCTTACTGGGCGGTTAAAAATGCTCTTACACAGGTTGCCGCACCCAGAGAGGTTGGCGTTTTCAAGAATAAAGAGGCATTTAAGATGCCAATTACAATAAAAAGTGCCGAGCAGATTTCCTTTACCAAACCCAAGGCTGAGGTTAAAAAATCGGCATTTACCCCCTACACTCCCCCGAAAGAAGCACCCAAGCCAAAACCTGCACCACTTACGAAAAATGAAATCCGTGAAGAGGTTAAGGGCTTTGACGGAAAGCTTCCTGTAAGAGAGATTGAGGGAATCAAAAACATAAACGTGACAGAAGAAAAGCCTCTTCCCAAGGAAGAGAAGATAGATTTTTCCGCAGAAATAAAAGAAGCGGTTTTAAAGGCACAAGCTACAGAAAAGCCCGAAAGCGTTCTCGATGTAAAAGTTATCGGTCAGCTTTTCGACACATATATACTGGCGGAGGGTGACGGTGAATTTTTCCTGATGGATCAGCACGCCGCACACGAAAGAATCCGCTATGAACAGATTCGCAAAAACGGGTATAAGACAGACACTCAGCTTCTTTTAATGCCCATTACCGTAACTCTTACCCCCGGTGAGAAAACACTTGCTCTTGAAAGAAGCGAGCTTCTCCTTTCAATGGGATTTGAAATTGAGGAATTCGGTGCAAACAGTATGGTTCTCCGTTCACTTCCTGCCGACTGTCCTTTTGAGGAAGGCGAAGGGCTGTTTATAGAGCTTCTGGACGTTCTGTCAGGTGGAGAGCCGGGAGAGATTTCCGCAATGCTTGACAAGGCGATTTATACAATCGCTTGCCGTAGCGCCATTAAAGCACATCAGAAGCTTTCTCTTCCCGAACTTGAAAAGCTTTATGCCGAGGCTTCAGCACTCGAGGGTATTACAACCTGCCCCCACGGAAGACCTATTACAGTAAAGCTTACAAAGTATCAGATAGAAAAAATGTTTGGCAGAATTGTCTGACGGGGGTATGACTATGGCAAAGAAAATACCCCTTGTAATAGTCGCAGGTGCTACCGCATCGGGGAAAACGGGGCTTGGAATAGCTTTGGCTGAGAAATTCGGTGGCGAGGTTATTTCCTGCGACTCAATGCAGATTTACAAAAACTTATCCATCGGTACGGCAAAACCCACGAAAGAGGAAATGGGCTCTATCCCCCATCATATGATTGATGTTATAGACCCTTGCGAAGAATTCAGCGTAGAGCGTTACTGCTCTATGGCGCACGAAATTATAAAAGATATTCATTCCAGAGGAAAGCTTCCCATAATGGTTGGCGGTACGGGACTGTATGCGGATAACACAGTTTTTGCTACAAATTTTTCCGCCCCGAAAAGGGACGAGGAGCTATCCCTTGAGCTTACAAAATTTGCTGAAGAAAACGGCAACGAGGCTCTTTTGGAAATTCTCAGGAAAGAGGACCCCGAAAAGGCGGCAACACTTCACCCTAACGATGTGAAAAGAATTGTCCGCGCCATTGAAACCAAAAGGCTGACGGGAAAAACCAGGAGCGAGCTTGACGAAGAGAGCCGACCTGCGGAAAGCCCATACGACTATATTTATCTTGCAATCGATATGGACAGAGACGTTCTCTACAACCGTATTGACAAAAGAGTGGATATGATGCTTTCTGACGGACTTTTGGAAGAAGTGAAAGCCTACGTACTCCCCAACCTTTCAAAAATGTCCACTGCGGCGGTAGCAATCGGCTACCGTGAGACGGTGTGGTATTTTAAAGGGCTTTGCACCTATAACGAAATGGTGGAGCTTTTAAAACGGAACACACGCAGATATGCAAAAAGGCAACTGACGTGGTTGAGAAGAAATAAGGAAGTTAACTGGCTTGACAGTAAAAATGCACTTTGTCAGGCTGAAATATTGATTAAAAAGAAAGGATTTTGACAGATGAAAACACAGATTAACTTGCAGGACGTATTTTTGAATCAGGTAAGAAAAGATAAGCAGGCTATTACAATTTTTCTTGTAAGCGGTTTTCAGATAAGAGGCCTTGTAACAGGGTTTGACAACTATACGGTAGTCCTTGACTGCGACGGAAAGCAGGAGCTTATTTATAAGCACGCAATTTCCACAATTATACCAACATATCCCGTAAACTTTATGGCGGCTGAAAAAGAACAGGGGTTAGTGACTGAATAAACGTATTTTTATTAAAAGGAGGTGTGCACTCAATTGAATAAAATTTTAAAGTATGTGTTACTGGGCTCTGTAATTCTTGCCATAATAAGTACCATCAGCTATTGCAGTGCACCCTTTGACACAGAAGTTGCGCAGAACGTACATATCCGTAAAACCATAAACGTTGAGGGATATGTGCTTCGTAACGAAACTGTAGTGACTCCTGCTTCCAAAGGTGCGTTTGAACCTGCCGTTCAGGACGGTGTCCGTGTTGCCAAAGGAAGCCGTATCGGTGTTGTTATCAGCGGTAACTATGATGAGGACCTTGTGGCGGAACTTAAAGATGTAACGGAAAGAATAGAAGAAATTGAAAAATCCAACAGTTTTGCCGACATATATGCTTCCGACGAAGCACGCATATTCACCGCACTTAAAGATTTATCGGCTTCCGTACGCACAAATGTCCGCGAGGAGAATTATATCCTTGCATCTGAAAATGCAACACAGCTTAACGCTCTTCTCAAGAAAAAGGATTCTGCAACCAATCAGGATGCAGGCACCGATCTGCTCCTCCAACTGCAACAGAAAAAATACGAGCTTGAACAACAACTCGGCGGAGTTCGTGAAGGCGTTTCCGCACCTGCTTCAGGTCAGTTTTACTCTGAGCTTGACGGATTGGAAATGAAAATAAAGGAGGATGAACTTCTTCTCCTGACCCCAACTGCCGTCAATGAATACGCCCAAAAACTTAAATTCTATAAACCCGACCCGCAGAATGCAGGAAAAATAACCGATACTTTCACATGGTATGTTGCCGCTGTTTTTACCGGGGAGGATGCGCAAAAACTTACAGTCGGAAACACCGTAACGCTGTCAATTGACGATGCCACCGGTGTAAAAGCCACAGTTATGGCAATCAATCCTGACGAATCCGACAGGTACGCTGTTGTGTTAAAATGCACACACGATGTAAAAGATATTTTTGAAAAGCGCAAGGTTGAGTTTGAAATTTGTTACGAAGAATACGAGGGGCTTTATGTTCCTTCCGCTGCTATACGAGTGGTAAACGGAGTAACGGGAGTTTATATTTTAAACCAGAGTGAATCAACTTCTTTCCGCTGTGTTGATATCATTTTACAAGAAAAAAATTATTATATCGTAAGAAGCAACTATACTCCCCCTGAAGGAGTAAAATATCCCGCGCTTAAGCTCTACGATAACATATTGGTAAATCCGGAGGTGGCAACAGAGGATGAGCTTAAAGAATAATCTTGAAGACATTCACAAAAGAATAGAAGCGGCCTGTATAAAAAGCGGCAGAAAAAAAGAAGATGTTACTTTGGTATGTGTGTCAAAAACCATCGATGCGGATACAATTAACGAGGCGAAAGCTCTCGGAGAGTGCGTTTTTGGAGAAAACCGTCCTCAGGAGCTGAGGGATAAATTAGATCTTGTTCCCGGTGCTACGTGGCATCTTATAGGACATTTGCAGACAAACAAGGTAAAATATGTTGTGGGAAAAGCTGCGCTTATTCACTCTGTAGACAGTCTCAGCATTGCAACCGCCATCAACGAACAGGCAAAAAAGAACGAACTTGTCCAGGATGTTTTGCTGGAGGTAAATATTTCCGGTGAAGAAAGTAAATATGGTTTGACAACAGAGGAAATCCCTAATATAATTAAAGAGATAGGTATGCTTTCAAACATCCGCTTTAAAGGGTTTATGACTATGGCTCCCTTGGGAGCTCCCGAAAGTGAGATAAGAAGCATTTTCAAAAAAGCAAAAGATCTTTTTGACTGTCACAAAAAAGACGGCGCAACCGTTCTTTCCATGGGTATGAGTAACGATTTTGAGATAGCCGTGGAAGAAGGCGCTACTTTAGTAAGAGTCGGAAGTGCAATTTTTAAAAGATAATATATATTTTTAGGAGGAATTATTATGAAATTCACTAAGAAAATCAGCGAACTTATTTTTGGACCCGAAGAAGATGACGATGAAGTAGATTTTACAGCCGCAGACGAAGAACCTGCTCATTTTGAAAGCCCCCGTGTTTCTTCCGGTGCGAAAAAATCCAAAATTGTAAGCATTGCTGCAACCACACAGATGAAGGTTGTTGTTGTTTCTGTTGAGCGTTTTGACGAGGCAAAGGAAGTTGTTGACCATCTCCGCAACAAAAAGCCTGTCGTTGTAAATCTTGAAAAACTTGACAAGGAAATCTCTCGCAGAGTTATCGATATTATCAGCGGTGCATCCTATGCTCTTCAGGGCAGCACACAGAAAGTTGCAAAGGGTATCTTCCTTGTTGCACCTTACAACGTTGATATTATGGCTGACGTACGCGACGAACTTCAGAATGCTGACTTCTTCCCATGGGAGGAATAAACAAAGATCGGTTTCTTTATGCTTTGGATTCACGCCACAGCGTAATGTTTGCGCATATTTTTGATATGGCAGTGCGTGCAGACCGATACGGTGCGGCTGTTTTCGGGGATTTTCTGTCTGAAAACAGCATTTCGGAGCTTTTGGCAAGGAAAGACTGTCTCCCCTCAGAGCCTGTGCTTTTCGGAGGGTTTGACGGTGCTGAAAGGAAAATGGTGGCGTTCATTCCCGAATATGAAGACCCTGTATTCCCTATAAACGCATTAAAAATTACTTCCCCCATGCTACATTCACTCACCCATCGTGACTTTTTGGGGAGTGTCCTCGGTCTTGGAATAAAAAGGGAAAAGTGCGGCGATATTATTATTAAAGATAAAGCTGCATATATCATTTTTTCGGAGGAAATCTGCTCCTTTGCGGCAAACTCTCTTACGAAAGTGGGCAGAGTAGGCGTAAAAACGGAGGAGATTTCTCTTTCGGAGATTGAGCTTCCCGAAAGGAGTTTTAAGACGGTGTCGGGGACTGTTTCTTCTCTCAGACTGGATTCCGTAATCACACTTTTTTACGGAAAAGGAAGAGGAAAAGCAGGGGAAATCATTTCAGGCGGACTTGTTTTTGTGAACGGAATTTGCGCTTTGAAAAACGATATGCGCCTTAAAGACGGCGATGTTATTTCTTTGCGCGGCAAAGGGAAAGCTACCCTCTCCGTTGGCGGAACAAGCAAAAAAGACAGAATTTTTATTACTCTCAACATTTGGAGCTAAGTTATGATTTTATACATTGTTGCGGCAATTTTAATTGTCGCTTTTGACCAGATAACGAAAATTCTGACCTCTCACTTTTTTTCTTTGGGAGAGGCTAAAGTAATTATCCCGAACATTTTAAGCTTTACCAACGTGCATAACGAAGGCGCGGCATTCGGCATATTACAGGGCGCAAGAGTGTTTTTTATTATAATGACACTTGCCGTCATTGTCTTTATTGCAATCTATCTTATAAAGACAAAACCACAATCCCGCCTGGAAAGATGGGCAATCTGCTTTATGGCAGGCGGTGCTGTGGGTAACTTCATTGACAGAGCGTTTTTAAGTTATGTCCGTGATTTTATTATGGTGGAATTTATTGAATTCCCCGTATTTAACATAGCAGACTGCTTCGTATGTATCGGTGCAGGGCTGTATATTCTTTATGCTTTTTCCGATATGTTTAAAAAGAAGGAAGAAAAAGAAACCGATGACAAACTCATTGAAACTGACAGCAACGGGTAACGCTCGTTGTGATGTTTATATAGCTGAAAATATGCCTGAGCTTTCAAGAAGTTTTCTTAAAAAGCTTTTTGATGGCGGCGAGGTATTTGTAAATGGCAAGGCGGTGCGTGCTTCTTTCAAGGTTAAGGAGGGCGACATCATCGAATTTTCCTTGCCCGAAGTTAAAAAGCTTGATGTAAAGGCGCAGGATATTCCTCTCGACATTGTTTATGAAGATGACGATCTTCTGGTAATAAACAAGGCGCGGGGTATGGTTGTGCATCCTGCTGCAGGAAACGAGGATGGAACACTGGTAAATGCCTTGATGCATCATTGCGGTGATAATCTGTCGGGAATTAACGGTGTAATGAGGCCTGGTATTGTCCACAGGATTGACAAGGATACTACGGGGCTTTTAGTTGTTGCGAAGAATGATACGGCACACCAATCCCTGACCGACCAACTTTCTGACCGCAGTCTATCGAGAACATATTTTGCAATTGTTCACGGAAATATTAAAGAAGATGAATTTACCGTGGATGCCCCTATTGCCCGGGACACAAACGACCGCAAGAAAATGGCGATTGCAAGAAAAGACGGAAGGGATGCCGTTACACATATAACAGTTTTAGAGCGTTTCGGAAAATACACATATATCCGTTGCAAACTTCAGACGGGACGGACACATCAGATTCGTGTCCATACAAAACATATTATGCACCCTATTCTGGGTGATAAGACCTACGGTCTTAAAAAAGAGGAGTTTTCCCTTGACGGACAGCTTCTTCACGCAGGAGAAATCGGGTTTATCCACCCCAAAACGGGCGAAAAAGTGAGCTTCACAGCACCGCTTCCCGAAGATTTTTCCGAAACCCTTGAGAAAATAAGAGCCAAATACACCGAAAGAGGTTGATTAATATGGAAAAGAAGAAATTTTATATCACTACTCCAATTTACTATCCCAGCGACAAACTGCACATCGGTCACAGCTACTGTACAGTTGCCGCTGATACCATTGCGCGCTATAAAAGAGCACAAGGCTACGATGTAATGTTTCTCACCGGTACCGACGAACACGGTCAGAAAATTCAGCGTATTGCCGAAGAAAGAGGCGTTACACCTCAGGAGTATGTGGATAACATTGTAAAAGGTATTAAAGAGCTCTGGACTCTTATGGATATTTCCAACGATAAATTTATCCGTACCACAGACGAGATGCACGTAAAGGCTGTACAGAAGATTTTCAACAAGCTCTATGAAAAGGGTGACATTTACAAGAGCGAGTACGAGGGTTGGTACTGTACTCCCTGTGAGTCTTTCTGGACAGAACATCAGTTGGTGGACGGAAAGTGTCCCGACTGCGGACGTGCCGTTGAAAAGACAAAGGAAGAGAGCTATTTCTTCAAGCTTTCCAAGTATCAGGACAAGCTTATTGACCTTATAAAGAATAACCCCGACTTCCTCCAGCCTGCAATCCGTCAGAATGAGATGTTAAATAACTTCCTCATTCCCGGACTTGAAGACCTTTGCGTATCAAGAACGAGCTTTGACTGGGGTATCCCCGTAGAATTTGACCCCAAGCATGTTGTATATGTATGGCTCGATGCTCTTACAAACTACATCAATGCTCTTGGTGCATTCTCCGATGACGATGCTGATTTCAAGAAATACTGGCCGGCAGATGTTCACCTTGTTGGTAAGGAAATTGTACGTTTCCACTCCATCATCTGGCCTGCAATGCTTATGGCGCTTGACCTTCCCCTGCCCAAGCAGGTTTACGGTCACGGCTGGCTCCTTCTTGACGGTGGTAAAATGAGTAAATCCAAGGGCAACGTTGTTGACCCTGTGAAGCTCGTTGAAAAATACGGTGTTGATGCTATCCGTTATTTCTTAATGCGCGAAATGCCTTTCGGTGCAGATGGCGTGTTCAATAACGAAGCTCTCATTAACCGCATTAACTCCGACCTTGCAAATGACCTCGGCAACCTTGTAAGTCGCTCTGTAAGTATGGCTATTAAATATTTTGGCGGCACAGTTTCCGATAAGGGTGTTGCAGACACTATGGATGCTGACCTTATCGCACTTGCAAAGGAAGTTCCCGTAAAGGTTGAGGAGCTTATGGATTCATTCCAGTTCTCCCAGGCACTCTCCGAAATCTGGAAGCTTATCAGCCGTACAAACAAATATATTGACGAAACCACTCCCTGGACACTTGCCAAGGATGAGGCAAATAAAGACAGACTGGAAACAGTTATGTATAACCTCCTTGAGGCTATTAGAATTGCGTCCGAGCTTATCGCTCCCGTTATGACACGTACCACACCCCTTATTCAGGCACAGATTGGTGCAACTGTAAAGGGATGGGACAGCGCAAAAACATGGGGCGTACAGAAGAGCTTTACCGTAGAAAAGGGCGAAGTTCTCTTCCCCAGAATTGATGTTGAAGCTGAGCTTAAGGCCATCGAGGAAGAGGCCGCAAAGGCTAAGGAACCCGTAATAGAAAAACCCGAAGCAAAGGAAGAAATCACAATCGATGACTTTATGAAGACCGAGCTTCGTGTGGCAAAGGTAATTGCTTGCGAAAAGATTAAAAAAGCAAAGAAGCTTCTTAAACTCCAGCTTGACCTGGGCTACGAAAAGAGACAGGTTGTAAGCGGTATTGCCCAGTATTACGAGCCTGAGGACCTTATCGGTAAAAAGGTTGTTATCGTGGCTAACCTTAAACCCGTAAAGCTTTGCGGTGAGGACAGCTTCGGTATGATTCTTTGCGCGGCTAACGACAATCAGCTTTCAATTGTTTCTCCATCAGACGATATGGAATTGGGAAGTGAAGTTCGCTGATGCTTTTCGATACCCACGCACATTACGATGACAAGCAATTTGACGAGGATAGAGACACTCTCCTTTCCTCTATGAGGGAAAATGGTGTCGGTTATATAGTAAACGCAAGCTATAGCGTAAATTCTACCAAAAAAGCAATTGAAATTGCCGAAAAGTATGATTTTATATATGCGCTGGCAGGAATACACCCCAATGACAAGGACTGTCTTGACGAGGCTTCATTCGATGAAATCAAACGCCTTGCCTCTCACCCTCGTGTTAAGGCAATCGGGGAAATCGGTCTTGATTATTATTGGGACCGTGTGGAAAGAGATGTTCAGAAAAACGCATTTGCAAAGCAGATTGCCATAGCAGATGAGCTTTCCCTTCCCTTTGTAATTCACACCCGTGACGCTTGCAAGGATACCCTTGATATTTTAAAAAGCGAATATAAGGGCGGCGGTGCACTTCTCCACTGTTTCAGTGAAAGCAAGGAAACGGCAAAAATTGTGCTTGATATGGGGCTTAAAATTGCAATAGGCGGTACGGTGACATTTAAAAACAACGTTAAGACCGTGGATGCAGTAAAATACATTCCGCTTGAGAGTCTTGTGATTGAAACGGACAGTCCCTACCTTGCACCAACTCCCTACAGAGGAAAGCGGAACAGCAGTCTTTACATTCACCATGTAGCTGAAAAAATTGCTGAGATAAAAGGCGTTTCTCCCCAATTAATTGAAGAAATCACTACGGAAAATGCTAAAAGATTTTTTAATATTGAGTGATAAAATGAAAAGATTATTTTTCTTTGTCCTTTGTCTGATGCTGATTTTAACAGCGTGCGACAAGGCTCCTTCACAAAAAGAAAATAAAAGCTCCTCTCCGCAGGAGCTTTTATCGAATATGACATTAGAGGAAAAGGTCGGACAGATGTTTATTGCCCGTTGTCCCTCTGTAGATGCGGCTATTTACGCTAAGCAGTATAAATTGGGCGGTTACATTCTTTTTGGGCAGGATTTCAAGAATTCAGATCCCGAAACTTTTAAAAAGACCGTGCAAAGCTATCAGGATGCCGCAAGTATCCCTATGTTCATTGCCGTAGACGAAGAGGGCGGTATTGTCACCCGAGCAAGCCGTTATCCACAGTTTCGGGAAACTCCGTTCCCCTCTCCGCAACAGCTTTACAAGGATGGCGGATTTGATGCGGTACGCGCTGATGCAAAGGAAAAATCGGAATTTCTGTTGGACTTAGGCATCAATTTGAATTTTGCTCCCGTTTGCGATATTTCCCAAAGCCCCGAAGATTTTATGTATGAAAGAAGTGTGGCGCTTGACGCTGACGGCACTTCGGAATATGTGAAAACCGTTGTTTCTGAAATGAATTCGGCAGGGATAGGAAGTGTACTGAAACATTTTCCCGGCTATGGAAACAATGGCGATACCCATACGGGAATAGCCATTGACAAAAGGCCCTACAAAATCTTTGCTATGTATGATTTTCTTCCGTTCAAGGCAGGAATCGACAATGGTGCAGGTGTAGTGCTTGTAAGCCACAATATTGTGGAGTGTATGGACAAAGACCGCCCTGCTTCCCTATCGCCTGAGGTTATACGAATTCTCCGTGAGGAACTGGGGTTTCAGGGGCTTATCATCACTGACGACCTTGTAATGGATGCAATCGGGCTTTATACGGATAATGAATCTGCCGCTGTGCAGGCGGTGATTGCAGGAAACGACCTTTTGTGCTGTACTGACTTTACCGAGCAGATTCCAGCGGTTATTAAAGCCGTTGAAGACGGCACAATTTCCGAGGAGAGAATTGATGAATCGGTACTTCGGATTTTAAAATACAAAATTGAATTAGGAATAATAAAGTAAAAAGAAACGAATGCAAAATGCATTCGTTTCAGCGTGTCGATAAACCTATCGACACGCTGGCAGACGAGGAAAAAGAAAGGTGAATCTGTTCAAGGCAAGCTCGTCGGCGTACGAGGGTACGGTAGAGATTGACTTGGACAGAAGCAAGCAAAAAGCCCTGAAAATCACGATTTTCAGGGCTTTAATCAATTTTTGTTTTTAACGAACAGACCTTTTTTCTAACGGGTTGTCGAAAATCGCCAACCCCTACAAAAATCTTACACATTCAAATCTGCTTGCGGTTAACCGACTTTTTCGACAGTCTGAAACGAATGCAAAATGCATTCGTTTCTTTTGTTTAATTAACAATATTACATTACTTCTCTGTGTTTTTTTCTGAATTTATTAAATATGGGTATGGCAGCAATGGACATAACTACCGCAACAGTTGTCAGAACTACCCACAGTTTTGATACTGCTACCCATCCGAAATTATCTGCAACTGCACTAAAACCGTAAGTCTGCACAATAAGTGCCGCACTGCCGGAGCAGTTTATCAGCCCTGCAACTGTACCGTCTTTACCGAACGCAGCAAATTGAGAGCTGTAGGAAGATGTGAGAAACGATGCCGCCGTAGCACAGAAAGAAATCACACTCATTGATACAATTACCAAAATGGATGGAATTTTTCCAATCAGGCATATTATCACGCACATGGGTATCATAATTAAAAGAGTGCCTGCCATTCCTACAATTTCATTTTTTATAATTCTGCGTTTAATTAAAAATCTTGACGAGAAAACGCCGAATATTCCCGAAATAATAACGATTATATTAAGGATATTCCCAAAAGATGCGGAAATGCCGTCATAGGATTCCATAAGCATTGTGGGTGCAAGAGTTTGCGCGCCCTGTCCAATCATTGTTCGGATAAGGTTTACTGCAATAATCAGTAAAAGTCCGCTGCTTATCATAAGCGTCATCAGAGAAATGCCCTTATCGTCCCGTTCTTTTATGTTTTCCAGTAATGTTTCCCTGTCGGGCAGCATAAAGCGGTCTACCTTTTTGCAAATAAAATGCATCAAGATAAAAAGTACCAGAGAAACTGCGGATGAAACGGCAAAATTAAGTTGCCAAGCAGGAAGAATTCCTGCAACAATAAAAGAAAGCAGAAGCCCCATAGTGGGAGAAAAGGAAATGAAAAATACATTTTTCGACTTCTCACTTCTGGGAAGCTGGGATGCCGTAATCTTGAAAACCGATGGCCAGATTGCAAACTGAATTGCAGCATTAAACATCCATGTAAAAAGCATTACATAAAAATTCTGATTAAAAAATATTATAAGGTTTGCCACGGCACTTCCCAAAAGTCCGATTTTTATCATTCTTTCAGGGTTGTAACGGTCAGCAAACATACCGCCAACAATCTGAAGTGGTGCATATGTACACCGTCAACCGGCGCGGTATAGTTACTCATAAAATACCTCAATCAAAAAGCTCGTTAATTTCTTTTACTGTCCTTCTTACCAAAAGGTCTCCGCCCTCGTGACCTACATTACCGCTGGAAATGTACGCACTGTAGTGGCTGCCTCTTTCAGCCTTTTCGGTGGGAAGATATCCGCCCCGACCGCCTGTAAGCTGGAAAATGAATGTCTGGCTTGCCTTACTTCTTGCCTTCATACGGTTTCCGTAGTCAAGGAACAGCTCGAAGGGATTTGTAGCCATTGCAACATCACCAAGTCTTATGATATGTGTTTCAATGGGGAAAATCTCTTTTTCCTGTTGTACACGGTAACGAAGGATTGTACCTGCGTAGATGTGCATTGCCGCATTATCCTCGTAGTTGAAGGTTTCTTTGTCACGGTTTTTGTTTACGTAGTATTCAAGCTCTCTTACAGCATTGTTGTACTCCCCGATTGTTGCCTTACGGAGAGGAAGGTCGAATGTAAGTGTCTTGTGGATAAATACGGGATTTTCCTTGATTTCACTATCTTCAAGAGCTTCAAATACATCAATAATTTCGTTTGACACCCTCTTTGCGATGAGCTTACAACCCTTGATGTCGAACATCGAGGGGTCAGCTTTGCGGATAACTGTGTTTTCACGGAGGATGTTGGGGTCCTTCAAGGGCTGCTCTGCATCTACCCAGCGCACCATATCACGGGGACACTGGTCACCTGCCGCCCCGATAAAGGGAAGGAGGAAAATATCCTTTCCGAACTTTTCACGGAGAGTCTGCTTTACATATCCCCAGTAGTCTTCGGAAATGAAGTAGTGATGCTCAAGAACCTGTGCAGGGCAAGCAATATTTGCCAGAATGCCTGTAAGCTTCTTATTCATATCAAAGAAGTATATAAGCTCGATACCGCTGTCGTTTCCGCCCTCAATCTCGCGGAAGTTGGCACGATTTGTATCGCCCCACATTGCGGCAGAGCCATCATCATATACTACACGACGGCAGTGACCAACAACGGCACGACCGAAAGCGTTTGCATACATTGCTTCTTTTCTGTTATCCCAAGCCTTCTTTGCCGCATATGCGATTTTGTCAACAAGGAAAAGAAGTGCTTCTTCACCCTCGAAAACGTCATCTCGCTTCGCTTCAATGGAGGTATACTGCTTGTCTGCAGGAAGGTATTCATTGAGAATATCCTTTGAAGTTACTGTATTCGCATTCGAAACACCATAACCGAATGCAGTATGGTTGTGGATTGCTCCGATAAAGATTTTTTCGGGAGCAATTTCGCCACCGATTTCCACAAATTTCTCTCTTGCCAGCTTTATTAACTCATCACTTACGCTTGTAAGAGCGCAGGAAACTGCAATCATCTGCTCTTCGCCCGATTCAACTGCCATTGCAGTAACTGTGATTTCTGTTTCTACCTTGTCTGAAATTCTTTCGTAGAACTGACCAACAATATTAACGGGTTTTCCCGGAACGATGGACTCCTCAGCCCAACCAACAAGAAATTTATTCATTGTACTTCCTCCTTAAAATTCCAATATCGTTTTGTCGCCGTAAACAGTTTCCCAGTCCTTTTCAAAGGTTGCAACGGCAACATCTGTCATGGGATTGGAAATAAGCGACTTAAGGATACCTGATGTAACTGTTACACTGTGGCATCCTGCAGAAGCACACTTGTGTACCTGCTCAGCAGTCTTAAAACTTGCCGCAAGAACACGGCAGTCAAGGTTATAGAGGTTAAGCTGCTTTGTAATTTCCGCAACAACCTCGCATCCGTCTGCAATAATATTATCCAGTCTGTTTACGTAGGGTGCAACGAAGCTTGCCCCTGCCTTTGCTGCAATAAGCGCCTGCGCAGGAGTAAATATAGCCGTCATTGTAACGCCTATTCCCCAGTTTTTAAGCATCATTGTAGCCTTTAATCCCTCTTCGCAGATGGGGATTTTTACATAAAATTCGCCACCGATTCTCTCCTTGAGAAGTTTTGCCTCCTCAACAATGTCCTCTGCCTTTTTCTGAGTTGTCTGTACATGGAACATTTTGTCAGGGCCTATAATATCCCTGATTTCTTTTACAATTTTCCAGAAATCTTCGTGCTCTCTTGAAATAATTGTGGGGTTTGTTGTAACTCCCGATACGGGATAAAATTCGTTACAGTAGCGGATTTCTTCAATATCCGCGGTGTCAAGTATGTAAATCATTTATGTCGCCTTTTCCTTTCTGTTCTTATCTGATTATTTGTATACCGAGCATATCGCAAAGGTTTGTAATAGCCTCTGTATTGTCGCCGTAGGAAATTATGTAATGCTGACACATTACATTCTGTGCAAAGGATTCCACATCGTCAAGAAGAATTTCAAGACCGGGAAGCTGAGGTGCCGGCTGTGTCCATCCTGCCTCCTCCCACTTGCGTGGTGTTATGCCTTCGCCCACTACCATATGCATATAATACATACCGTCATCGTATGTAAGTCGGCACATTGTAACCTTGCCTGGCTTAACCTTGCTTATGTTAAGAATACCCTCGGAAAGCTCGCCGAATGCCGCAGGCATAACGGTAACATCTCCGTCAACAACTTCCGCAGGAACATAGTCAGGAACACCTGCAAGCACTCGGTCCGTGAAGAATTCGTAGAATTCAAGATAGAACGCACACTGACCTGTAAGGTACTTAACCATAAGCTGTGTAATGTTACCGAGGGAGTCGTTTTCGGGGATTGTGCAAAGTCCTGCTTCGTCAGCAAGGAGCATAAAGATAGGTGCAGGAGGGAAGCCGAGGAGCTTCTTCATACCGTCAACATCCTTGAGGGAGATTGCGTCATACCCTCTTTCATCGCAGATAGACTTAACTGCAAGGTAGTAACCTGCCGCTTTCCTCATACTTTCGGGGTTTGCAGGCTTCACGAAGTTCCACTTTGACATACACTTGTCAATAACTTCCTGAATTTCACTGTCGGAAAGTTTCTGATATCTCTGCTCGATTTCAAGCATTTCAAAGGTTTCGATTTCAGGACCTATTTCTCTCTTTAAAGATGGACCGTCAACCTGTGTACCGTAAAGATTCATATCACGGTAGCCTGCCATACCGCTTCTTGCGTGGCGGAGCTTTGTCGCTGCTGTTGCTGCAAGGGCATAGTTATAAACAGTCTTTGTCTTTGACGGAAGACCTATGATGTCGTAAACATACTTGAATGTATAGCCGAGGTCATAGAATGTCTTTCTGATTGCAGTTGTACCTGCCTGATCTGCTGTGGTAACGAGCCTGTCGCCCTCTACCCAGCCGCAAAGTCCCCAAAGAACCATAGGAATGTGACGAAAATGCTCCGTAACCTTTACTACCGCATGGGTGGGAATCCAGCCTGCAATACAAACTACAAGCACGTCAAATTCCTTACCTTTAAGGGCGTCGACTGCCATTTTAATGTCTTTTTCTTCATAATCGTCAGTTACGGGATAAACCTCTATAAGGTCGAGACCTTCTTTTTTGAGGTTTTCTGCCGCATCGTGACACTTATTAACAATAATTTCTTTTGGTGTGTTTACTTCACCAAAGCCTACAAAAGCCGCTTTTATCATAGTATCGCTCCTTTTTGCATCAAATCGATATTATTATATCAAATGAAAATGGTAAAAGCAATATTAAGAACAACGAATTTTATTCGAAATTACACATAAAAACGGTGTGAAGGAAATTCTTCACACCGTTTTATATTACTTTCTCACATTCAGAATACTGTCATACTTTTCAAAGTTTTCATAAACCTTGCTGTAATCATTACCCTGCGGAGTATATACCTTGTCGGTTTCAATCATTTTGCAAGCATCCTTTACAGAAGCAAAGGCTCCTGCACCGACACCTGCAAGAATTGCCGCGCCAAGGCACGCTGTTTCCTTGTTTTTAAGTGTAATAAGACGTTTTTTGGTGATATCCGCCTTCATATTACACCAGAGGGGGCTCTTTGCACCGCCACCCATAACACGGATTTCCTCAACGTCAGTCTTCAAGTAGTCAAGATTGCTCTTGAGCATACACGCCACCGATTCCATAATACTGCGAACAAAGTGCGCAGGAGTATGCTCGGGAGTAAGACCGGTAAAGCTACCGCGTGCGTCGGGGTTATACTTAGGCATTGTAGAGCCGCAAAGGTACGGAAGGAATGTAACGCCGTCACTTCCAACCGGTACTTTTTCAGCCATTTCATCAAGCTCTCTGAAGGAAACCTCGCTAAGGAATGCTTCCTTAAACCACTTGAGTGCCATACCTGCCGTGGGGCTCCATGAAAGAAGCGCATAGCTACCGTCAAAGCTGTAGTGACAGGGAACAAAGCTGTCCTCTTTATATTCGGGAACAGAATCTGTAGGAAGGTAGATTGCCATTGTAGTACCTGTCATAACGCTGCAGATACCCTTTTCAATAACACCTGCACCAATTGCACCTGCTACCTGGTCCATTGCCGAGGTAACAACCTTGATGCCCTCGTATTCTCCTACATACTCCCCGCTACCCATCAGTTCGGGAAGCTGAGCCTTGTCAACACCTATGAAATTGAGCATCTCATCCCAATAGCAGGAATTGTTGATATCAAAATAGATTGTTGAAGACTGGAGTGTCATTTCTGTTACGAATTTGCCCGTAAGCTTGTAAAGAAGGTAGTCCTCGAGAAGGAAAATCTTCTTTGTCTTTGCCCATACATCAGGCTCGTTCTTCTTAACCCACAAGAGCTTACTTGCAGGCCATGTAGCCGTAATTTCGGGCTGTCCGGTAACCTCGTAAACCTTTTTTCTGCCGAAATGTGCCTCGATTTCTCTCGCTTCCTCCTCTGCACGGTTATCAAGCCATACAATGGCGTCGCGCACGGGATTTCCGTCCTCATCGGTTAAGATAAGGGTTTCGCACTGAGTATCGATTGCAATAGCATCTATCTTATGCTCCTTGCTCGTGTTGGCAATGGCATTTTTCATAAGATCCCAGTATTTTTCAGCCTCAAGCTCTACAATATTACCACTGGTTTTTACTGTATAATCCTCCGTAGATTCGGCAAGCTGGTTGAGTTTTTCATCAAAAAGCACAGCCTTTACGGAAGTTGTTCCAAAATCAGCACCTAAAAGATTCATAACTTATCTCTTCTGCTGAAGGTCGTAGTGTACGTCGTAAGCCTTTTCTTCGTCTGTGAACTTATGACGAGTATCGATAACGTTACCGTCGTTCCACTTTCTGTCCTCGATAGCTTCTGTTGTACCCATTACTGTGATGTTAACCTGTCTTCTTCTTGCGATAACGTGATCCCAGTCAATGAAGTAAACGTGAGCGAACTGACCGCCGTCTACAACGCCGTCCTTAATTGTCATTGTTTCGCTTCTGCCGAAGAAGCAGCTACGAAGGTGACCGTCTGTGTTCATGCTGGAGTAGTCGCCGGGCTCGTTAACCCATCTGCCGTACTGAGCATGGATAGGACCGGGATGACGGTACTGATGCTCTTCTGCGAAGTCGGGGATCATCTTTCTCATAATGTCGAGAAGGTCGTGCTGAAGGAACTCAAGATCGAAAGAATCGATGTCGTGAGAACATTCCTGAACCATAACAGAACATGTTGTATGGTGAGAAACGATTGCAACTGTACCGTTCTTGATACCTGATGCTTCAACGATTTCCTTTACTTCCTTTGAAATGTCGTGGAATGTGGGGATCCAGCCTCTTGACTGAAGTTCTACTTCCTTTTGAAATACTTTAAATTCCATGATAAAATCCTCCTAAAAATTTGATTTTTATAATTTCTCCCATTCGGGAATTATACTTGTAAAGTAAATGTTTTGCAGGGCAAAATTTCGCTTTCGATTACTTGTTTAGTCGTTCGCCTACTGCTCCACCGGGATGAACGAGAGCAAACTGCTCGTTTTTAAAGCCTGTTTCTTCAATAAGCATTGTCTGCAGTACGTGGAAAATTACTGCAAGTGATGTGGATGATGTTGTTCCCTGGCAGTTGTACTTGTCCGTTTCACGGTTTACATACTGCTTGAGTACAACGTCTGCCGCCTCTGCAAGGGGAGATTCAAGATTTTCTGTGATTGTGATAATCTTAACACCCTTTTTCTTACAGATGTCAACAAGAATCATAAGCTCTTTCGTCTTACCGCCGCGGGATGCAAATACCATTACATCGCCTTCCTGGAGGAAGCCTGTTGCTCCGTGAGGACCTTCCGCAGGGGAGATAAATCTTGAAGGCTGCTCAATACAGCAAAGAAGATGTGAAAAATGCTGACAGATAATGCCGCTGTGTCCGCATCCGCTTGTGCCTATTCTTTCTGCATTCATGAGAAGCTCTACAGCCTTGCCGTATGCTTCTTCATCAAAATAATTAGCCATTTCGGCAATACATTCACTCTCTGTTATGTAAGCCTGTTTTGCCATTTCCAAAGCTTCTTTTTTCATAGTTATGTAGTTCCTTTACATTGTTTTAAAGCACGCTGCTTCTAAGACCTTTTAGTGAAGTTCGTCCCAAGCCTTTCTTAAATTAAACAACATTTCCTCTACCATCTCATACGGTCTGTCAGACTTCATAATACCGCTTGTTGTACCGGTTGCCTGAGCGCCGAGCTTGATTGTGTTATAAACGTCCTGACCGTTGGAGATACCTGCACCCTGAAGCACCATAATGTCGGGGTTGATTTCGTTAACAGTCTTGATTGTTTCGATAACGTAGTTGCTGTCACTTGTCTGACCTGTACCGATAAGGTCTGTGGGCTCTGCAACGATAAGGTTGGGACCCATCTTTGCAATCTTTTTAACGTCCTCAACAGTATCTGCACAAACGATTGTGCCAAGACCTACCTCGTCAGCACGAGCGATTGTCTTTTCGATTTCTTCCAATGTGAGGGGCTTTTCAGCGTGGTTAAGCATAACGCCAACTGCACCTGCAGCCTTTACAGCTTCGGGAAGAACGCTACCAAGACCGCGACCGGGTGTAAGGTAGTCCATATGCTGAGCAAATACCAGAATTCTTTCAGTATTGTCTGCAAGAAGCTTGATATCTGTATACTGAGGTGTTACGATAACGTCAACGTCGTATTTTTTTGCAGTTTCGTCAATCACCTTTGCAAGAGCGAGCATCTTCTCGCCATATAAAAACGCCTTCGGGCCAACCTCGAAAAAGGGAGGTTTAATGTTAAGTCCTTTGTACATTTTGTTCACTCTCCTATACATAACTTTCTTACTTTATATGATATAATAATGCCCCTTAAAAGTCAATAAAAACTTTCGTTTAATTTGTGTTTTTTTGGCTTCTGCAACGGATTTGAAAGTTTTGACAAAAGCATTTTTTTATGCTACAATTAAGTTATGAAATTTTTGGAGTGATTTGAATGGCTGCTGATAACAGAAAGCAACAAATACTGGATTTACTCAAAACAAACGGCTCGGTTAAGGTGACGGAACTGAGCGAACTTTTAGATGTGTCGGAAGTAACCGTCAGAAACTACCTTGCCGATATGGAGGCAAAGGGGCTACTTTCCCGTGTTCACGGCGGTGCGGTAAGCTCATACAAGCCCTATTACAGTATGAATATGACTCAGCGCCTTGAAACCAATCAAACGGCAAAGGTGGAAATCGCACAGAAAATTGCCGAAATGATTGAGCCTAACGACACAATAATGCTAAACTCCGGAACAACGACGCTTCTTACTTTCCGTAAGTTCCCCGTAGATTATAACCTGAACATTGTGACAAACTCCATCGCAATCGCTCTTGAAGCATCCAGTAACCCTAATTACAATGTTGTTCTGGTGGGTGGAAGCATCAATACGAAATATCAGTTCTCCTACGGAAGTGATGCTATTGCACAGCTTAAAAATTACCACGCAGAGAAGTTGATTTTATCCGTTGACGGTGTGGACATAAAGCACGGTTTTACTACCTATTATAATAAAGAAGTTACCCTCGATCAAGTTATGATTGAGCAGAGCGACCTTCGGATAATCGCTGCGGACAGCTCCAAAATATGCAACAATGCATTTGCAAAAATCTCCGATTTGTCCGTTGCTGATTGCATTGTTACAAATTCCACCCCCGACGAAACTTTCCTCAAAAGAATCAAAGCAATGGGAATAGAGATAATATAAAAAAGTGGCTGTACAGCCACTTTTTTATATTATCCTAATGCCAAACCTACCAAAAAAGGCATCATAATTATTGCCAAAAGCGTTGACACAGACACCACCGTTGCCGAAAGAGGCGTGTCACCGTCAAATTTTTCTGAAAACATTGTTGTGGTTGCTGCAACGGGTGAAGACGCCGCAATTACGCAAGCGGTTGTTATCGCTACATTTGTTTTACACGCCCACAGACATAAAAGCAGTATCACCGGAGATATAATATGCCTTAACACCAATGCTACATAAGGCGAAAATCCTTTTAATTTAAGGCTTGTATTTGCAAGGTGGAAACCCACTATAACCATGGGAATGGGTGTATTGAGTGCCGCCAGATGTTTTATAGGCTCACCGATAAATGTGGGAAGTGCAATTGAGCAGGCAAAAAACAAAACACCTATAAGAGAACTGATTACACCGGGGTTTATAATGATTTTTTTCAGGGAAATATTTTTCATATTCCCACTCATAACCACTATTCCGTAGGTCCAGAGCATAATTTGAAACACCATTATATAGGTAGTTCCGTAAAATACGCCTATATCCCCTAAAAGCACCTGTTGAAGAGGAAGCGACATATATCCGCAATTGGAAAAAACCGTACCGAAACGGAGGGTCTTTTCCTTGCGTTTATCCTTGTCCCTTACCAGAAGATGCGCCAACAAAATTGTTATCGCATAGGAAAAAGCAGATGCCGCAAGGGTTATTAAAAGTCCGCGGAGCATTTTTTCGTCAAATTCCCTCTGATAAGAATTGATAATAACACAAGGCGTTACGATGTAAAGGACGAAATTCGTCATTTCTTTTACTGTTTTTTCCGAAATCAGCTTTATTTTATTGCAAACGAAACCTAATCCTATTAACACGAACAGAACTAAGACATTGTTACCTACTGTCAAAATATTGTCAAGCATATTTGTCTCCTTTGTATTAGCTTGTAAAAATCTTCGGATATTATACCACTCAAAGCACAAACAGTCAAGCAACATAAATTTGCATATTTTTAATTATTGAACTGCAACTTTTCATTTAATTCCTCTAAAATATTATCTGATAATTCAGGCAGTTTTCTTGATATGTCAAATGCCCGAACTATGTGGGTGTGAATAACATCCATCATAACTTTTATAATGTTGAAGTCTATTTCAGCGTTCAGTCTGCCTCTTTCTGTTTTTAAATTGATTTTTTCAATGTAATTTTCAAACACATCACTGCTGATGACATACAATTTTTCAAGTATGGAATCAATCTCGGTTACTGAATCCGCCAAACTAACTGATTTTTTTATGAGTTCCTGTGAATCAAATTTGTTTTTATTCATAATTTTTCTCCTTATTTGTTTTAGTGGTATTTTATACTACTTTATACTATTTGTCAATACTCTATCTTATTTTATGCTATAATATTTTTGGAGGTGGGTGTATATGAAGCCATTAAAAGAAAAAATCAGCATAACTATTGATAGTGATATTCTTGAAAAAGTTCGTAGCAAAGCAGAAAATGATGATCGTTCTCTGTCACAATACATAAATTTAATTTTAAAAGAACATATAAAAAATTTAGAAAAAGAAACTTTCTAAATGAATTGACGACAAGCTGTCATAAATTGGCTACGCCATTAATTCTCGCGTTGCTCCATGAATTGAATTGCCAAAATGCACGAAGTGCAATTCATGTGCCGCAAGGCACAATTCACGAAACATATTGTTTCAATTCATGCCCTTGGCAATTCATTGAACTAAAAAAGAACAAGTCAATCGACTTGTTCTTTTTAGTTCCGGCGACGACCTACTTTCCCAGGCGGCTTCCCACCAAGTATCATCAGCACTGCAGAGCTTAACTACCGTGTTCGGAATGGGAACGGGTGTGACCTCTGCGTCATTGTCACCGAATATTTTGTTGAGGTATAATACCTCTTGAGACTTT
>SVJW01000051.1 GCA_015068735.1 Oscillospiraceae bacterium | reverse complement strand
TTCTATCGTTTATGATAGGAGCAACTTCTTCAAAAGCATCCTTGAAATAATAATACGCAACGGCTATTACCGACGCTGTTTCCGCTGAAAAAAGGTCAATGTATTGTGCATCTCCGCAGAATTCATTTCCAATTGTGTTATTCTTTTTATTTTCTTTCACAGGATAATGGTTATGGGCAGGAATTATCCATGTGGTTTCTTCCATAATAAGCCACAAGAGGTCCACCATTTTATTGATGTATTTGCCGTTTCTGAGAACCAATTCACCATAAATCAGATTTTTCAGCATCGATCTTCTTTCAAAATATCCATCCTCATACTCTGTACGATTTCCGTCAATAAAGAATCTGCGATACACGCTTGCATAAAGCTGAGGAATTTCACTTTCCAAAGTTTCATCGGCAAGCTTTATGAGAGCTTTCCCCGTTACACTTTCAGGTGTAGGGAAAAAATAGTTTTCAAAATCCAGAAACAGTTTAAAATCTGCTAACGGTAAAATATCATACTCGGTCCCATTGAATATTTTCATAAAATCATCCTTTCAAGCACTGGTATAATATATCTCTTAATCTCGGCTGAACATAGCCTTCCTGATTATTGAGCATATGATGCGCATAGAAAAAGCTGACGTTATTATCTACATCAATAAGTGCGTTTGCACCTGCCGCTCCTCCCCAGCCGATTTCACCAAGTGGTGTTCCGATTGAGGGATCTATCATAGTACGAACTCCCAGTCCGTAGCCGTAACCTTTAAGTTGCGGCCATTTGAACCATTTCATTTGAGCTTCGTTAAGTTGATTTGTACGCCATGAATCAATTGTTTTTCTTTCAATGATACCTTTACCACCTTCTGCAATAGCGCTCATAAGTTTTGCATATTCGGGAACAGAAGTGATAATTCCTGCACCGCCGCTGTGGTAGTTTTCTCCCAGCATATGGGAGTTGGTTTTTCCCACTATTTCAAGATAACCACCTTCCATATTAACTTCTGACTGCTGAAGCTTTACTATATCATCTTCTCCTGTATCATCTACAAAGCGGTACTGCTGAGCCATATTCTGCATATATCTGTCCTTTTTATAATACGCTGCATCAATACCGAGCGGCTCAAACACGTTCTTTTCTGCATATTCACCCAAGGTTTTGCCACTGACAGCTTCAATAAAACCGCCGAGGACATCGTGGCAAAGGCTATAATTCCACTCTTCACCGGGAACAAAACAAAGTAGGTCTTCGGCGTGACATTTTACGGTTGTTAAGGTGTCGTACTTGCCACCTGTTATCTCCCCTGCCTTTTTTATACCGGGAACATTGAAGTTGTAGGTGAACCCTGCTGTCATAGTGAACAAATTGCGGATAGTAATCGGAACAGGTGATTTTATAATATCACCGTTTTCACGCTCTACATACATTTCTTTATACTCAGGAATAAAGTCATAGAGCGGGTCATCCAGCTTATAAAGTCCCTTTTCCAGCAATTGAAGAGCGCAAAGAGTCGTTGTAATCTTGGAACACGAATATATGAAAAAGTTCTTGTCGGAAGTCATCTTTTCCCCTTTTTCAATATCGCTGTATCCTGATGTGTATTCAAATACAGGCTTTCCGTCTTTATATATAACCATTACATTCCCGGGAATTCTCCAGGAAGTAAGATGGTCAAGAAATTCTTTCATAGGTTCAAAGTTCATTTTTATCGCCTCCAACTACAATTATAATACTGATAAGATACAATTTCAAGCTCTTTAAATCTTAATTTTAATTGACAATACGATAAAAACAATGTATAATATTGTAGTTATATTATGCAATTACAATTTAAAGGATGATGAACAATGCATTGGTCAGAAGAAATAGCTAACAGAATTATTGAAAGGAACCCTAATAAAGAGGAATATGTCTGTGCAGCAGGTATCAGCCCCTCCGGTTCTATTCATATCGGAAATTTCCGTGATATAGCAACAAGTTACTTTGTTGTACGTGCCCTTCGCAAGATGGGTAAAAAAGCTCGTCTCCTCTTCTCCTGGGATGAGTTTGACAGACTGAGAAAGGTGCCCGTGAATGTGGCAAAAGTTCGTGACGATTTTGAGCAGCATATTGGTAAACCTTATGCTGACGTTGAAAATCCTTTCTCTGATTCTCCCGAAATCAAGACATATGCTGAATATTTCGAGAAAGAGTTCGAGCGTTCTATCGTAAAATTCGGTATTGATATGGACTACCGTCATCAGGCAGAAATGTACAGAAGCGGTAAGTATGTTGAACATATTCTTCACGCGCTCAAAAAGCGTGGCGAGATTTTTGATATCCTTGATTCTCACCGTACACAGCAGGCAAAGGAAGGCGAAAGAGAAGCTTACTATCCCGTAAGCATCTACTGTCCTGTTTGCGGTAAGGATACTACAAAAATTTATTCACTTTCTGACGACTGCACAGTTGCAGAATATTCCTGCGAGTGCGGTCACAGCGGACAGTTTGACTTCACAAAGGATTTTAACTGCAAGCTTGCTTGGAAGATTGACTGGCCTATGCGTTGGATGTACGAGGGTGTAGACTTTGAGCCCGGCGGAAAGGATCACGCTGCAAGACATGGTAGTTACGATACAAGTAAGGACATTGCAAAGGAAATTTTCGGTTATGAACCTCCCCTGTTCCAGGGATATGAGTTCATCGGTATTAAGGGTACAACAGGTAAGATGTCCGGTTCTTCCGGTCTTAACCTTACTCCCGAAACACTTCTTAACCTTTATCAGCCTGAAGTAATTTTGTGGCTTTATTCAAAGACAGAACCTCTCAAGGCATTTGACTTCTGTTTCGATGACGGAATTCTTCGTCAGTATTTTGAATTTGATAAGATGCAGACTGCCTGGGAAGAAGGTACTGCTGATGAGCATACTCAGGAAATCATGTATAACACAACTGTTGAGGGCAGAAAACCCACTACAGTTCCTATGTCACTTCTCGTTCAGCTTGGCTCTGTTGTAAACTTTAACGTTCCTATGCTTGAAATTGTATTTGAAAAGATTGGAACTCCCTATAAGTTTGCCGATTTCGAGGACAGACTCCAGAGAGCTAAATATTGGCTTGAACAGTGTTCTCCCGAAAACGTAAACAAACTTCGTGAATACCGTAATTGGGAACTTTACAATAGCTTCACAGATGAAGAAAAGAAAGAAATTGAGCTTCTTGTTGACTTCCTCAAGACTGACGGATATACACTTGACGAGCTTAACAGCGAGCTTTATGCTATTCCCAAGAAGATTTTCGGTGAAGATATGGATCCCAAGGAGCTTAAAGGCATTCAGGGACAGTTCTTCAAGAATGTTTACAAGCTTATCATTGATAAGGAACGCGGACCGAGACTTTACCTCTTCCTGTTTGCAGTAGATAAGGAAAGCTACTTAAGTCTTCTTGATTTCTCCACTCCTATGACAGAGATTGAAAAGAATCCTCCCAAGGAAGAAGAGCCCGAGGAAGTAGTAGAAGAAAAGGTTTACGGTGATCCCGATCCCGTTCAGCCCATCAAGGAAGAAATTGACATTGATATGTTCTCCAAGATTGACCTGAGAGTTTGCAAGATTGTAAAGGTTAACGATATCCGTAAGTCTAACAACTGCATTAAACTGACACTCTTTGACGGTCTCCAGGAAAGAGTTATTGTTTCCAGCATCAAGCACGACTATAAGGCAGAAGAACTTGTAGGAAGGAAAATTATTGTTGTTGCAAACCTTGCAAGTGCAAGATTTTCCGGTGTTACAAGTAACGGTATGCTTCTTGCAGGTACAAACAATGCCTGCGGTTGCAAGGTTATCTTCGTGGATGATTCTATTCCCGAAGGCACACCCATTTGCTAATCAAAACAAATACAAAAAAGGTTTCGGAATTTTTATTCCGAAACCTTTTTTTCATTATCGCTATTATTCTCTGTATCCATCATTGGCGGCATTTCTTCTTGTTCAGGAATCACCTTGCGAAGAAATAACGGAATTATTACCGCAACCGTTAAAAGAATGATGCTGAACACAAAAGCTGACACTAATTTTGACATTCCAAATGCAATCATTCCAAGTTTAAACGGGAAGAACAGGAATGTATAAACCGGTTCTAAAGATATAGCCGAATCTATAAAAGCAAATAAAATTGCAGGAACAACCAACAATGAAATTGCCAGCAAGTTTGTTTTATAGAACGTTTTATTATCTTCTTCAGTGTACTTGTAATATATTGATGTGAAAAAAGATATTGTAACTATATCAAAAAGTGCTGTCAACCCGAGCATACAAACACTTAATTTATAACCCGGCTCTAAATAGTTAAAATAGAACAGCAACGCAACCACAACCGATACAAATATATGATATGCCAATGTTTCATATATTCTTCTTCCGATATATCGCATTAGACTAACCTCCGGAATTTATTTATCAGTTATCACTACTGTTCTGTTTGCACCGTCCCAGTCCACTATATTTCCCAATGCTTCAGAAATGGCTCTTGCAGGAACGAGAGTTCTGCCGTTTATAATCTGAGCAGGTACATCCAGTTTAAAAACTGTTGTTTCATTGGTAACTGCATTAGTTACAGAGAAGCTTGCTTCACCAATTCTCATGGTAATTATATTTGTATTATGAGATGCAACGATAAGATTCTTTTCCTTAATCCATTCAACATCAGCACCCTGTGCCTCGAAAATTTTTCTTACAGGCACCATAGTTCTTCCCTTTATAATCTGAGGCGGCACATCAAAGCTAAGCTCAGTACCGTTAAGAAGAACTTTTATATCTTTACTGTCTGCACTTACATTTAAGCAGACAGCAAAGATAAGAACAACTGATATAATTAATGATATGAATTTTTTCATAGTAATTCACTCCGATAAAGAATTATCTGAACAAATTTACATCCGTAGAATTTATATTCTGAGACATATTACCCCAAGTGATAAGGTCATCTTTTAAATCTTCTCCGGATGTTGTTATTACGTCAATCTCCTCAAGATTAACTATTTCCATTTCAGGTTTATTATATTTCTGCATTTTAATCTATCTCCTTTTTATTTTGAATATATGTTATCATTTCCAAGCCATTTGTTGATAGCTTGTACAGAAGTTTTTATATAGTCTCCCATATAAACCTTTCTGTCATCCTCTGTATTTGAGTCTGAATCGGTATCAATAATAACAAAAGGCATTGCTATTACTTCTTTAGCAAAGTTTCCGCTTGCTATATTTGAAATAATAACATGGAACTGTCCGTCATTTGCTATGACTGTATCAAGGTCCACACTCTCAACAGAAGCTACTTCTTCAGAAAATTCGTTATAGACATACATACCGAATCTTACAACGTATTTTCCGACATTTTCAATGTCTTTTATTTTCGCATTAAGAGAAATAACACCGACTTTATCACTGCTGTCCCTTGTTTCGGAATAGTAACCTGCATCTGCTAATGTTTCAAATTCCGGAGCTATGAACCATCTTGCATAAAGGGTAACGTTTTCCGACATGGAAGCATCAATCTGAGTTACCTTTTCAGAATCTTTATTGTACCAGCCTGCAAAAACATATCCTTCACGTTGCGGTGTTGCTGTAATTACTTTTCCATGGCTCCAATAGTAGTAATCGATGAAGTTACCGTGCATATCCATATAGTCTCCCATATTGGTAACAACATCATTTTCACCAACGCCAAGATCATATGTTATTGTGTACATTCTGGGAACAAGAAGTGCAGTAAGAGTTTGTGACTGACCGTTTAAATCGCTATATCTTGCATGGCCGTTGTATGTGATCCTGAAAGGCTCCTCAGCCTCAACATATTCAACTTTCTGTCCGCCTTTTGTATAGCTCTTTACCTTGATAGAATAATCATAAAAAGTTACTCCGTCAGGTTTTGCGTTCCATACGCTGAAATCGTTATTACCTACACCGTTCACAAGAGTTGTGTTCTGTCCATATACGCCGTTGGGGCTTACCATCTGTGTAATTACTGTCCAATCCTGAGGATTGCTTCCTTTGGTTCCGTCGTCGCAAAGAACAAGTGTTTCTACGCTGTCAGGACGGAAACCTGCTCCTATATGACTTGCATCGAGAGTATATTTAAGGTCAAAGCTTGTGGGAACAAAATGAAGATATGCATTGACAAAAGTATTTGTTCCGCTTGTAAACACTGCAGTATAATGTGTGTCATCGTACTTAGTATAGTCATTAACCGATGTAGAAGATGACTGTGCGTTCTGATATACAGTCTCATAATTTGATGAAATAACCTTTATTCTGTAATCGTGGTGTATATCAGGAATTCCGCTGAATTCATATGTTCCCGTTCCGGTAGTTCCACTATATGTAATCGGAATATCAAGATGCATAATTGTTTCGGGATAACCGGTATGATCAATTCTCTGCAATGCTACATAAACGCTATTGGCTCTGTCTGCCTGAGGAATTGTCTGTGTATATGAGACACCTGTCTCTTCATTTTTTACCGTATATGTCGCAGAAACAGTTACCGTACCTGTAATTGTAAGCGGTTCTTTCCATTTCGCCATAATAACAACGTCTGAATCAAGCGCATCACCGCTGTTTGCTGCATTTGAGGTTATGTTGCCATTTGTGTCGGCATAGTACCAACCGTCAAACACATACCCGCCATCTCTTACGGGAAGGTATTGAGACATATCAGGAACTTCAATCTGGTCTTTTAAGAGTATGTTACTTGTTGAAGAATTGATTGTTCCGCCGTTGGGATTTATTGTAACGTCGAATACTTCAATCGAAATAACTGCTTTCAAACTTCCTTGCTGGGTTTTATTTGTTTCATCATAATACACGCCTGCAAGATTACTGCCGGCAGGAGTATTTCCGCCTGTTACCTGAACTTCTGCAAGATACCTTTCACCGTCTGCCACATATGTAATATGGTCATTATTTGTATCATCGGCATTCAGTACCCTTCCGTCTGCCAGTTCATAAGAAACAATTTCCATTCTGTAGTAATAATGGCTATAACCGTCTGTTGTTGCAATCGGCACGGGGAAAGTACCTGTCCCTGTTCCGTCATTTCCTATAGCAACTCTTTCATAAGTGTATTGCTGTCTGGATGTTGTATACCAATCAACGGTTTCTCCGTCTACATATGGAGAGTCATACCACTGAAGAATTTTCACATTTGCCGCAACAGGCTTGAATTCGTCGGGAACAGCTTTTGCAGCCTGGTCAAGTTCCACGCTGAAAGCTATATCAAATCTGTTGGGTTCATAAATCAACACGGCATCAATCTGATAGTTCCCATTCTCATCAAGTCTGCTTGTAACGGATTCGCGACGATATCCTGATTTTGATGTTGTGAAGGTATATTCCTTAGCCTTTTCAACATTTGTAAGAACGGGCGTTTTAGATGTGTAAACTGTGTAGTCTCACGTATTGTCATAGACATACATAGCAGTAAACTCATCAGAATCAAACACGGAAGAACCGTCCCAGTCTATTGTTTTACTGATAAGCTCTGTATAGTCGCTGTTTTCGTTTTCACGACTGTCTACGGTAAATGTTATGTCGTGACGTCCGTTATCAGTATTGTGGTCACCTGTTGAAGATATATGTTTGATTTTAATATTAACATAAACATCGGTAGCTTCAACATAGTTTGCTGTTAATGTGTATGGCTCTGCAATATCCTCTACAAGAAGATCTCCGGGCTGATAGTGATTTCCGTTTTCATCGGACCAATGAGAGAAAAGATAGCCCTCCTTAACCGGAACTTTATCTGTAACATTGACACTGCTGAAACTGAGGTAATACTCGGTCAATTTATCAGGTCCGCCTGTTCCACCGTTAAGGTTATAATCAACGCTGTTAAAGAATAGTTCTCTTGTTCTGTTTGCACCCGCAATAGTAAGCTCCTGAGTACCTATTCTTGCAGAATCGTTATCATCATAATAAATCGAATATGTGCCGTCGGAAAGAGTTGTCTGATAAATACCTGTTGCAGTATTTTCAAGTGGGAAGTAAAGTTCAGAACCTTCATATCTGAGATAGAGATTCTCACAGTTTTCCATTACTTTTGAAATATTTACTCTTTCACCTGTTGCAGTAGATGTTGACATATCGTATGAGCCGTTCAAGATTACTTCAACAGTACCTATATGCGCAGGCTTTGTTGTTTCATAAACGAAAGCGTATACGGGATCGTGTTCTATTCCCTCTTCATGACCGATAACACCTATCTGATACTCTGTGTTTGGAGTGAGGTTATCAAAAATAACTATTTCTTCTCCGTCAACTGTAGTGCGGACACCCTTCACGTGATTTATACGGTATTCGCAATCAGGGTCAAGATTTCTGAGTTCAATCTTTGTTGCAGTAGATGTTGTTGTGGGCTTTCTGTAAACATAAACATCAACATTTGTAGTTATAGAAATGTTTTGATGAAATTTACAGTTGCTCTTCTCCACTTCAATTGTAGCTTCGCCAACGCCCTTTTTTATGCCCTGGATAGAAAAGGTTCCGTTATTTGATACAACTTTTATGTATTCAGATCCGCTGGTTACTTCAGCACTTGGAACGGCACATTCGGCACAAGTAACGTGCACCATACCTGTTTCACCCAGAAGGTCGTTGATATGCTTAACATCACCTTCAAACATACCGAAAGCAATGTTGTCCAAATCTGCAGAAAGGTCAGACTCAACAAAGCCTGTATATTCATACACCGGAATAAATCCCCATATGGTTCCTGTTCTTACTCTTTCACCTGTATGTGAATCAGTTGCAAGGAGATTTCCGTTTTCGTCATATACTTCAACAGTTACTGTACCTACCAAAGCAGTGTTAGACAGATTTGCTCCGTAAACTGCTGCCCAGCCGTATCCTTTTCCCATGAATGAATCCTTGTAAGATCTGCCGGACATATTTTCGGAAGAACTCACACTGTTGTTATATATTTCAATTTCACCATCAGTATTATTGATTCCGTACATATTATGGGAATTGTATACATACAAATATGTACCGAGACCGTTTGTCCACTTATAGGTAAGATCATGCGGGTTTCCGCTATATCCTTCCACCTTTGCTTCCAAAAGTTCACTGGATCTTAAATCATCCTGTGCGCCACGGTTAAAGCTGACAATATTCACGGTAACATTATCTGCAGCTTCTACAGAAACCGCGCTAAATGAAAATGCACCCATAAGCACACAAATTGCCAACAAAAAACTGATTACTTTTGACTTAGAGTCATTACAAAAACATCTAAATCGTCTCATTACATACATCTCCTTTCATAATATATGGTTACAAAGTATTATTTTATCATTTATTATGCCAAAAATCAATATATTTTTCAATAAGAGTATAAATTTTTCTTTTATGGAAAACATACCAAACAGGTGATAGTATGAAACTGCGTGATTTATTCTTATATAAGCATACTCAAACGGAAAACTTTTCTATAAAAAATGCCGTTCCTTCAGAAAAGTATCCTGTTCAGAAAAACGAGGGCGGTCCTGAACTTGCAGGAAACTTTCGCAAGGATTTTAAGACATTAAAAGATGAATTTGCGTTCGGAACCAGCGGCGATATAAAAATGCGAGAATTTACTATACGCATAAGCGACAAAGACCATAATGCCGTTATATTTTTTATAGACGGACTTGTAAACAAACAGTTTGTCAACGATTTCATTTTAAAACCGCTTATGTTTAAAAGCCGTGAAATGAATATTGAAAGTTTTCGCGCTATTGGAGAAACATTACTTCCCCAAAGCGAGTATAAGGAAACAAATGTGATTGGAGAGCTTACTTTTGATCTTAATTTCGGCAGCGCAATTATGCTTGTTGACGGATGCAAAAAGGCATATTCCCTCGATGTAAAGGGTTGGCAACACAGAGGTGTCGAAAGCCCGCAGACAGAAAGAATAATCCGCGGACCAAACGATGCTTTTTCCGAACAGCTTCGCGAAAATACGGCGCTTATCAGACATCTTATACGAAACAAAAGTCTTATGTGTCGTGAATTTAAAGTCGGGACAATAAGTCAGACTCCCGTTTCAGTTATGTATATCGGAAATATTGCAAATACGTCGCTTGTTGAAGAAACTATAAGGCGAATTGAGAGTATTGACACGGATTACATTTTTGCCGCTGCCGAACTGGAGCAGTATATAGAAGATAAATCCGTCACCACCCTTCCCCAATTTCTGTCTACCGAAAGACCTGACAGGGCTTCACGGGCTCTTCTTGACGGTAGGGTTGTAGTGATAGTTGACGGCTCTCCTTTTGTGCTGATATTACCCACAACAATATATGAACTTAACGAATCTGCAGAGGACAATTATCTTCGTTTTCCGTATGTTAATATGATTCGCGCAATCAGGTGGATTGCCTTTATTCTATCGCTTTTACTCCCGGGGCTTTATGTTGCAGTAGTAAGTTTTCACGCAGAGCTTCTTCCGACAGGGATACTGATGTCAATAATTTCAAGCAGAGAACCTGTTCCTTTTCCTGCTCTGATTGAAATTATTATAATGGAAATTTCCCTTGAAATCATCCGTGAGGCAAGCATTCGCGTTCCTGAGGCTTCGGGAAGCACATTAAGTATTGTGGGTGCGTTAATACTCGGACAGGCCGCCGTTTCTGCAGGAATAGTAAGCCCAATTTTAATTATTATAGTCTCTATTACTGCAATCGGCTCTTTTGCAACACCCAATTATTACCTTGGACTGTCTGCAAGAATTCTCAGGTTTGCGTATATTTTCCTTGGTGCCGTTGCAGGGTTCCTCGGCATAATATCAGGACTGTTTATAAACATTCTTTTATGGACAGACACAAAATCTATGGGAATGCCCATGGGTGTTCCTTTCGCACCTGTCACCAAAAAGGGTACACCCTATTCCCTGTTTGTACCACCGATATGGAAGCAAGAGGAGCGAGACGACTATATAAATGCCAGAAGGAAAAAAAGACAACCCCATATATCCCGAAAATGGAAGGAGTAAAAAAATGCAGAATAAAAGCGGAAGTATCGGTATTGCAATTATTTGTTCCTGCGCTATACTTTCTAAATATCTTGTAATTCTCCCTGAATACATGGTTAAATATGTGGGGAATGCTGCATGGCTCGATATATTGGGAAAATGTATTGTAGGTACCATTTCTTTACTTTTTGTGTTGTGGCTTTATAAACCATTTGCACCAATAAGCCTGACAGATGTTTTTTCACTTTCATTTGGCAGAGTCGGTGCGGTCATTATAAGATATGTCTATATTGTTTTCTTCACATTATTTAATTCTTTACTTTTCAGACTTTTAATAGAAGCTTTAAGCACGGTTATGGCTACCACGGCACCTGACGAGTTTTTTGCCATTTTTATTCTTTTGGCAGTCTTTGTTGCCGCATACAGCGGCGTTCGTGCCACAACTAATCTTAGTGCGGTTATTTTCCCTCTTGTACTGATTACTGCATTTACTGTTATTTTTGCGTTGTTTCCCCATTATAGAATTGAAAATATTACCCCCATTTTTGGTAAAAGTATGCCAAGATTATTAAACGGCATATTTGTAAAGCATTTTGGCTTCACAGAAACAATTCTTTTATTTTTCTTTGCTCCGGTACTGGGAAGTTATAAAAATTTAAAAAAGTCAGGACTTCTTACCTTCGCAATAATCAGCATTATCTCTGTTTTATTTACTTTAGCGTACTGTCTGACAGTGCCATACCCAGCCTCAGGACACTTCTTTCTTCCGTTTTATCAAATGACAAGAATGATAAAATCCGGTGCATTTTTACAGAGGCTTGAACCTATTGTGGTATTTGTATGGACAGGATTTGTAATGTGCAGTATGAGTATTCTCATCGCCATTACTTCACGGCTTGCCACTTTTAATAAAGGCACCGTAAATGAAAAGGCATTCGTGCCGATATTTACAATTATCACGTTTTTTGTTGCGATGTTTCCGGAAAGTGAAAGCAGCGCTTTCTATTTTTATGAAAAATTGCTCAGCACAAGCACCCTTCTCTTCCCGACAATTCCTGTTTTTGTGCTTATAACTGCACGGATTCGCAGAAAGGCGGTAAAAACATGAAAAAGCTATCAATTATTATTTTCGTTTTTTCACTGCTCATGAATGGATGCTCTTATTCCATCGATGTGGAAAACCAAGCGTTTGTTGTTGCAATAGGCATTGATAAAGGTGATACATTTCCGCTTAAAGCCACATTCATTTTTGCAAATCCCAGCGGAAGTGAAGGAGGCGGTGAAGAAAAATCTCCATCTAAACCCAAGCCTGATTCAGTTACAATTGAAGCACCGACAGTTTACTCTGCCGTAAGAAAGCTTGATTCTATAAAAAGCAAAACAATAAATCTTTCACATATTAAAATTGTTGTATTCTCCGAGGAAATTGCAAAAGACGGCGTTAAAGACTATCTGACCGCATTTGCTTCATCAAGGGATTTCAGGCCAAACACATATGTCTGTATTTCCAAAGGCAACGCGGGAGAATATCTTAAAGCTGTTAAACCTTCCCAGGAAATATTCATAGAAAAATATTATGATAATATTATGCGCAAAGTTGCTGCAGACAAAGTAAATGAAGCCTATCTCTATTATTTGTATTTCAATGTATCACAAAGCTTTTCAGGGAGCCTTGTCCCCCTTGTTGCGCTTAACAAAAATAACACCGATACCCCTCCTGACAGCACCGCCTCTGACGGTGACGATTTTGATTACGAAGCGCGGGCAGGAGATATTCTCCGTGATGCTGAAAATCCGGCAGAAATATTAGGCAGTGCCATAATGAAAAATGATAAAATGGTGGGTACATTGGGTAGCTTTAAGACTGATCTGGCAAGAATAATCTGCGATGAATACTATCCGAGAAATTACAGTATAAACTATCCTGAAAAAAGTGATTTTCTCACAATAAGAGTTATCCAGCAGGAACACCCGGAAATTAAAACTGAAATCGTAGACCAAAATGCAAAAATCAAAATTTATATTCCTATTTCAATAGAATATGTAGATGCAGGAAAAATAGAAAACAATATTACAAAGTCGAAAGAATTTTGTGATTATCTGAGACAAAAGCTGAACCAAAAAGCTGAAGAATTGGTATACGACTCACAGGTTATATATGATGCTGACATTTTAGGTTTGGGCGATTCCTTAAAACGCCATTTTCCCGATATGAAAGCATGGGAAAAATGGAACTGGAAAGAAAAATTTTCCACCGCACAAATTGAAGTATCATTTGATGTTGAATATGCAGATTTTGAAGAAGCAAATTGAGGTAAACTATGAATATTTACAGAGTTTTTTTTATAGTATTATTTATATGGTGCGGCATCTACAATATATCTCTTTCAATAAATTGTTTTAAATCAGGTAACTATTACTGTGCCTTTAATGCCATACTTTTTCAAGTAATATCATTTATTTTGTGCGTCAGCTATATATTTCGCTGACAAAACGATAGAAATATGTGGCACACTTTTAAAATGTGCCACATATTTCTACTAAAACACTTGACTGAAAGCAAAAATTATATTATCATATTCTACGAAAGGAGTTGAAGTAAATGGTACTTGATACACTTAAAGAAATAATTGCAGACGCTATGGGTAACAGATTGAAAATCAATGCAGACGATATAAGTGAAAACACAGAGTTTATTGCAGACCTTCACGCTGACAGCGTTGACATCGCAACAATCATCTGCGATATAGAAGATCAGTTCAATATCGAAATTGAAGATGAACAGCTCGAAGGAATTACTACTGTCGGCGACGTTGCTGAAAGAATCGAGCAATTAATCTAAATACATATTATAAAGGATTCAGCTTATGGCCGAATCCTTTATATTTAAAGAAGGTATTTTTATGGATATAAATCAGTTTCAAAAACAAATAGGGTATTTTTTTAAAAGCCCCGAACTTCTCACAAGAGCTTTCACACATACTTCTTACGCAAATGAGCATAATACCAATAGCTATGAAAGATTGGAGTTCTTGGGCGATGCTATTGTAGATTTTCTTGTGGGCGAATATTTGTTTAACAACTTCCCCGAAATGGACGAGGGTATGATGAGCCGCATCAGAGCTTCACTTGTATGCGAAAAAGCACTTTCTGAACTGGCTATGGAAATCGGCATTGATAAGTATATGCGATTGGGAAACGGTGCAAGACAGTCGGGAGACAGCAATCGCCCGTCAATTCTTTCAGATATGTTTGAAGCACATATAGCTGCAATGTACCTTGATGCAGGACTTGACAATACCCGACAATACCTGTATAGCATTTATGGGGAAAGAATAAATGAAGCTACAAAAAGCGATCAGGTGATTGATTACAAAACCAAACTTCAGGAAAAGCTCCAAGCTGATGGTCCTTGCAATATTATCTACGAAGTAATAAGCGCAGACGGTCCTGTCCACCATTGTCTTTTTGAAATGCAGGTTACTGCAAACGGTAAAGTTTTAGGTAAAGGAAGTGCTTACAGTAAGAAAGAGGCACAGCAACGTGCTGCGCAGGATGCACTGAATAAAATTAGTTAATTTTTCAAGTTTTTTAATAAAAGTTATTGACAATCGCGGTCCGATTTGTTATACTGTCAAGGTCGGAATTCGCTTGGAGAGGTGTCCGAGTGGTTTAAGGAGCTGGTCTTGAAAACCAGTGACTCGAAAGAGCCGTGGGTTCGAATCCCACCTTCTCCGCCACGTTGGTTAATCCTTGCCCTCTTCGG
>SVJW01000003.1 GCA_015068735.1 Oscillospiraceae bacterium | reverse complement strand
TATCAAGGAATATCTTACAAAAAAGAAGATTTCATATGCAACCGAGCTTATTAGAACAAGTGAGCTGACAGTAGAACAAATTGCAACAATTTTAGGGTTTTCCTGTGCTTATTCATTCAGGAGATCCTTTAAGGAATGCACAGGATTAACTCCCAGTGAATACAAAAAAAGCGTGTTATAGCAATTTTTGTTCCCCAAAACCACAATTATATATATTGCCCTCTATAAGTGCTTTTGCTATATTTGTATTAACTTACAAATACTTATAGGGGGTATTTTTTATGAAAATAGGTGTTATCGGTTGTGGTACAATCGCAAATAATGCGCACATTCCCGCGTATATGGATAATGAAAAGGCAGAAATTAAGTATTTCTGCGATATTATTCCCGAAAGGGCTGCTGCGACTGTAGAAAAATATGGTTGCGGCAAAGCAGTAACAGATTATCACGAGGTTATAAATGATCCTGAAATTGATGCGATTTCTGTTTGTACACCGAACAAGGTACATTCAACAATTACTATAGAAGCACTTAAAGCAGGCAAGCACGTTCTTTGTGAAAAACCTGCAGCACGCATCTATTCTGAAGCTCTTGAAATGCAGAAAGCACAGCACGAAACAGGGAAGGTTCTTAATATTGGCGTTTGCAATCGTTTCAATGCAGGTGTAAACAAACTTAAAGAACTTATCGATCAGGGCGAGCTTGGTGAGGTTTATCAGGTTTATATAAGTTTCAGAAGTCACAGAAGCATTCCCGGTCTCGGAGGTGCGTTCACGACAAGTGAAATTGCCGGAGGCGGTGTTATGATTGACTGGGGCGTGCATTTCTTTGATATAGTTATGTATTGCTGTGGTGATCCCACACCTATTACAGCATCAGGCGAAACCTTTTCCAAGTTGGGTGCACCCATAGAAGAATATGTGTACAAAGACATGTGGGCAGGTCCTCCCGTAAAAGATGGTATTTATGATGTTGAAGAAGGCGTAACCGGTATGGTTCGTACAGATGGTCCCACCATCACCTTTAATGGTGCTTGGGCACAGAATATCGGAGAAAACGAAATGTTTATTGACTTTATGGGTACCAAGGGCGGTATTCGTCTTAAGTACGGCAGTGACTTTACATTCTATTCAACGAAGAACAGTATGCTTTCAACAACTACATATAAGTTTGATATGCCTGATATGTTCAAAGCTGAGATTAACAGCTTTATTGACTGCATTGAAAGTGGGGAAAAACTTTCTTCACACATTGATACAAACATCATTACAGCAAAGATGATGGATGCAATTTACCGTAGTGCAAAAGAACATAAGGAGGTAACATTATGAAAATAGTTGGT
Source organism: Oscillospiraceae bacterium (assembly GCA_015068735.1). Classification (GTDB taxonomy): domain Bacteria; phylum Bacillota; class Clostridia; order UMGS1883; family UMGS1883; genus UMGS1883. Next base: position 82,331 of record SVJW01000003.1, on the reverse strand, counting down.
TTTATAGATTATTATCTTGATGAATGGCACGCAAATAACTATCCTCGTATAATTAATGAGCTTACAGAGGGTGAATTTCAGGTAAGATATGCATATGGCAAGATTGACAGCCCTATCGGTGGTATTACAAACGAAGAGTGGGCAAAAGAGCAGGGAGTAGAACTTCTTTCTACAATTGAGGAAGTTATTGAAAAGAGCGATGTTTTGGTTGTCCTCTCTCCCGACAATCCGGAAATGCACGAGGAACTTACCGACCTTCCCCTCAAATCGGGAAAACTTGTTTATGTTGATAAGACTTTTGCTCCCGATAAGGAAACAGCAATCCGTATTTTTGAAAATGCCGAAAAGCATAACACAACTTGTTTTTCAAGTTCTGCACTCCGCTTTGTGACCGAGCTTAAAGATTGTGATAAAAATAATATCTACAAAATTTATTCTGAAGGACCCGGGACGTATGAAATGTACTCCATCCATCAGATTGAGCCTATCGTTATGCTTATGAATTGCCGTGCAAAAAGAGTAATGGGACTGGGTGATATTGAACATCCGTCACTTATTATAGAATTTGAAGACGGTAGAATTGCACAGATTCGTCAGACAAACGAATCTCGGTTCAAAATCAGTGCAGTGGATAAGGAGAATAATCCTACTGAATATCCTATTATGTCAAATTATTTCAACCTTTTTATGGAGGCATTGGTTGAGTTCTTTAAGACAGGCAAAATCCCCGTTGAACACAGTCAGACAATTGATGTAATTGCAATAAGGGAAGCAGGGCTGAGAGCTCTCAAGAAACCTTTTGAATGGATTGAACTTTAAAAAGAGGAATAACTATGGCAAATAAAATTTATAATGTTGCGCTTATCGGATGTGGAACCATGGGCGAAGCACACCTGGAGGACATAAGATTTATGGAAAATGTAGTCGTCAAATGTGTGTGCGATTTAAACATTGAAACAGCAGAGCGTTATAAAAGGATATATCATGCAGATTACGCGGATACAGATTATCGCGTTAGTGTTTCAAGGGAAGATGTTGATATTGTAATCATATGCACATATCCGTCAACACACCTTGAAATACTTGGTGAATGCATTAAAAACAATAAGCATATAGTTTGTGAAAAACCGATAACAGATAACTTTGAAGATGGAGAAAAAGCAAGAAAGCTTATAAAAGAAAATCCTCAATGTAAAGTGCTTATAGGTCATATACTTCGCCATAATGAAACTTATTGCAAAGTTGCTGAAATGATTCAAAAAGATGCAATCGGCAGTCCCGTTATAATGCGTATGACGCAAAACCATCATATAATGAACCGTGAGAAATATCTGCATCTTTTGAACGATACATCTCCAATCATTGATTGTGGAGTCCATTATATTGATGTGATGCGTTGGGTTACCGGTGAAGAAATTACGGAGGTTTCAGGAATAGGTGCACGTACAGAAACAGAGATTCCTGAAAATGCCTATAACTATGGGCTTATGACGGCAAAACTTTCAGGGGGATCGGTTGCATATTATGAGGCAGGGTGGAGCAATACCATATCTGCCGAGAATACGAAGGAATTTATCGGACCGAAAGGCAGAATCCGTATAGTTTTGCAGATGAATCGTGGTGTTCACCAGGAAGAGGGTGACCTCATCGAGTATTATACATATCCTGAAAAACACTATGAAATGATAAATGTTAACTGTAAGCGCAAGCCCACAGGGAAGCAACTTCAGGCACTTATTGATGTGATTGAAGGCAAAGCTGAGGCAAATCCCTCGATTGACGATGTATGGGAAAGTTTTTGCTGGGCGTGCGAAGCAGATAAAATTATTAAAAGTAAATTATAGGAGGAAATTTTATGTATCAGTTTCCAATAGGAGTTATGCTTGACTCATTCAGACTGGGAACAAGAGAAGCTCTTGAGAAGGCATCACAAATAGGTGCAAAGGGAATACAGATGTATTCTACAAACGGTGAAAACTCTCCTGAAAATCTTACCGGAGAAAAACGCAGTGAGCTTCTTGATATGGTAAAATCAAACGGTCTTGTTTTTTCTGCTATTTGCGGAGACCTTGGTATGGGCTTTGGGAATAAAGAGCTTAACCCCGGACTTATAGAAAAATCAAAGAGAATTCTTGACCTTGCAAAAGAACTGGAGACAGACATAGTTACTACACATATCGGTGTTGTTCCTGCTGATAAAAATCACGAACGCTATAAAATAATGCAGGAGGCGTGTTTTGAGCTTGCAAATTATGCCGACAGCCAAAATGCACACTTTGCAATCGAGACCGGCCCTGAGATTGCTACAACGCTTAAAGGCTTCCTTGATTCATTAGGGTCAAAGGGCGTTGCGGTAAATTTCGACCCTGCAAATTTCGTGATGGTAACAGGAGATGACCCTGTAAAAGGTGTTTATACCCTTAAGGATTATATTGTTCATACCCACGCAAAAGATGGTAAAAATCTTCGTCCCTGCAATCCGGAGGTTATATACCGTATAATTGACGAAGAGGCAAATCAGGGAGACGCTTATATTGAACTTCCTCTTGGAGAGGGTAACGTGGATTTTGATAATTATCTCAAAGCTCTTGAAGAAATAGGATACAAAGGATTTTTGACTGTTGAAAGAGAAGTTGGGGAAAATCCTGAAAATGACATCAGAAAAGCAGTTGATTTTTTGAAAAACAAATTAGCAATCTTATAAAGAGTGAAACATTAAAAACCACAACCAAAACGGTTGTGGTTTTTAATATGTCTGTTAGTTTCCTGTTTGCATGTAGGTTTCTTTTCATAAAATCATCCTTTCAAGTTTTTACTCACGCTTTTATCTATATATTTATCAAGTTCTTTGCGGGGAATCTTCCACGTTCTACCTATGCGGAAAGCACCTAATTCACCGCTTTTTAAAAGTCGGTAAATCGAGTTTTCTCCTATACCTAAATAATCCATAGCTTCGTATGCTGTCAGTACATCATAATCGTTTTGAAACATGATGCAACAACTCCTTTCATTCAGTATATTTAAATGTTGTTGTTATTCCTTTTTATTTGGTTTCTGACCCTCCGAAAGCATATATCATATCTATGAAATTGAACATAGGAGGTATAGATATATTTAACAATCAAAAATTCTTAACCCGAGGTGTATCAGAAGAGATTCCCGTCTCTCTCCAGCTACTTATGTGGGAGATGATACGAACATTACCTGCGGATAAAGATTATCTGCAGGTTTTTTCTTTGTCTGAAAAAGACGGGAAACAATTAATCATTCATACTCAGGAAGAGCCTGAATATGAAAAAGAGTATGTGTTAAACATAACGCCGATTGCAACAGGAAAAGTCTTTGTAATCGACGACAACACACACTCAACTATGCTAATGAACTATGAATATTAAGGAGGACAACAAAATGAAAAACAACGGAAACTTAATCTGCTCTGAATGCGGAGCAATACTTGAAAGAGAAAACTACCACGAATTTGAAGGACATATCTACTGTGAGGAATGTTTTAATGAAAAGACCGTAGTATGTATGAACTGCAATGAAAGAATATGGCGTGAGGATGCCGAAGGAAATTCAAACCTCGTGCTTTGTCGCCACTGTTATGATTTTTCTTACACGAATTGTGAGGATTGTGGTTGGCTGATACATAACGATTCTGCCTATTATTTAAGCGAAGAAGATGAATATCCATATTGTTATGAGTGTTACAACAGACGTATGAACTATGCAATAAAGAATTACAGTTATAAACCCGAACCGATTTTCTACGGTTCGGGTAATTTGTTTTTCGGCATTGAACTTGAAATCGACAAAGCAGGGGAGAACGATAATAACGCACAGACTATTATTGATATAGCTAACAGAACATACGAGCACATCTATTGCAAACACGACGGTAGTATCGACAGAGGCTTTGAAATAGTATCACACCCCATGACCCTTGAATACCACACAGATAAAATGAACTGGAAAGAGGTCTTTGAAAAAGCTGTTGATATGGGCTATAGGTCACATCAGACAGACACCTGCGGTTTACATATCCACGTCAGCAGAGATGCCTTTGGTAAAACATATGAAGAACAGGAGAACGCTATCGGAAGAATAGTCTTCTTCGTGGAGAAGCACTGGAATGAGATTGTTAAATTCAGCAGAAGAACTCAGGATAATTTAAACCGTTGGGCTGCCAGGTATGCAACTATATCTGCTACCTCTGAAGAAACGTATAAGAAAGCCAAAGACAGACATATGGGAAGATATGTAGCAGTCAACCTTGAAAATAATAATACCGTCGAATTCAGGCTCTTCAGAGGTACTCTTAACTACAAAACTTTCCTTGCAACACTTCAGCTTGTAGATGAGATATGTTTCCATGCAATCCATATGTCGGATTACGAAATGGAGAATATGTCTTGGAGCGATTTTGTATTAAGGATTCTTCCAAAGAAAGCAGAGCTTATCGAATACTTAAAGCAGAAAAGACTCTATGTCAACGAAATATCAAACGAAACGGAGGAAATGTAAATGTGTGGATTATTTGGTTTTGTAAATTACAGTAACAAAGATATTAAAGGATTATCTGACCTTACCAATGCTCTTGCAGAACATTCATCTGTAAGGGGAACAGATGCTACAGGTATATCGTTTATAACCGCTGGTATAGTGAGAATTGTAAAAGAGGCAAAGGCAGCAGAGAATATTGAATTCAAACATCCCGACAGTCTGAAAGCCTTAATAGGTCATACACGCCATAGTACCCAGGGAAGTGAGAAAAGAAATTACAACAACCATCCCTTTTATGGTAAAACAAAAAACGCAAGGTTTTCCCTTGCGCATAACGGTGTGTTGTATAACGATGATGAACTAAAAAAGAAGTACAAGCTTCCAAAAACTAAGATAGAGACAGACTCATACATAGCGGTACAACTGTTAGAAAGTCAGAACAAGATATGCTTTGAAAGTATCAAATACATGGCGGAAAAGGTTGAAGGCAGTTACAGTTTTTCTATTCTTGATGACAGAAATAACCTCTACCTTGTAAAAGGAGATTCTCCTATATCCATACTTCATTTTCCTGAGCTTAAACTTTATGTTTATGCCAGTACCGATGAGATACTCTACAAAGCACTTGTGGATTCCCCGCTGTTTCCGAAGCTCAAAAACGGTGAATGTGAAGAAATCAATATTACAGAAGGGGAGATACTTAAAATCAAGAGCAATGGAGTAATTACAAGGGATAGGTTTGAGTACAGCCATTACTACGGAAGAAACTGGTGGGACTTTGGTTCGTTCTGTAGTCTCGGTAGCGGTTATTCAAGAAACAATTACATAGATGACTTAAAATCCATAGCCTGTTATCAGGGATATACTCCCGAAGACATTGACAGAATGCTTGCCAGAGGATTCTCGCCGGAGGAAATTGAAGAATACATATACTGTATGGACGGTGAGGTGTAAATGATAAGGCAATGAAATACATTAAACTGGTGCTTATAGCTTTAATTGAGATTGTGGTCGAGGTATGGAATACCAAAAAGGAGGACGAAAGTTAATGAGTAAAAAAGTTCTGTTTTATCTTGTGCTGGACTCGGTTGGAATAGCTCTGACAGCCTTCATAGGAAAATATTTATGTAGAATAAGTGATGCCGTTACAAACCCTTGGGTAAGTAACGGCATCTCGTTAATAATAAATTTTTTGTGTGCGTTGGTATGTATCTTCATAATCTTTTTCTTCTTGCTGTATTGGTGGTCGGATAGGAAGTGGAGTAAGATTAAAAAATGGTTTAAGAAATGAACAACTCAAGCAGGGTGTCGGGTTGACGGGTTTATGCAAACTTTTCGAGTTTTGCAATGTCGGTGTTGGGTGCCGGGGTGACGGGTTAGTGCAAACCTCTCAAACCCCAAAATACCAGGGCAGGTGCCGAGGTGACGGGTTTATGCAAACTTTTGAAGAATTCACATATGTAATTTTTCTATTCAAGAAGCCGAATTAGTCCTGTTGCTTAGAAACGGCTCTATAGTACATAACTCTATCGTAATCAGAAGTATCTATATCAAGTATTTCATCAATTTCGATCATTCTGAGAATTTCTGACGAATAGAAAGTGTGAGTAAGTTTTTCGAGAATTTCCTCTATTCGCTTTGGAAAAGCATCCTTGTCAGCGTCTTGGAAATAATATAACTGCATTGTTTTCGCAGTATGAGAGATTATAAAATCGAGCGTTTCATAATCTCTTGAGGATAAATTTTCAATAATGCAGTTAGGACTGTTGTAGACTGATTTAAGTTGTAAATTTTCTGGTAACGAATCATCAATCAACGGACAATTATCTATAATTATGCTGTGTAAAAAATGTTTTGTTATTATTCCATCAAGGAGATATGGAGCAAATTCAACATTTGTTTTTATAATATTAAGATCAAATAAATGAGAACGTTTATTAATATAGTATAAATTTAGGAGCTTTTCAAATGAAGGATTTCTGCTAAAAAGTTCGATGCATTCATTAAAAGACTTTGTCAACGCTCTTTTACTGTCACGAGAGCGACTGCCACTAAAAAATGTATCCGACTTAAGTGCCCTGGTAATAAGAATTTTATCAATATCTCTATTAGTTGCATTCTTTTTATCATTATCATCTTTTTTTCCACCATATAAATAAAAGTGATGCTTGGCAAAAAATATTGCGCTTGATGAAAAAAGGTTAAGGATTTTAGAACGTCCGTCTTTACTATCGGCAAACAAATCATGAAGTGTCTCCTGAATAACCGGAACATCTTGTTTGGGATTAATAGGTTCATCATAATCCTTTTTTAATGATTTTATGTATTTGAAGGACAGCGTTTCTATGGCGATTAGCATTGCATCATATACAATGGCAAGGCAAAGAAGCTCCACCTGTTTGTAAATTTTCTCGAAATTTTCTTCTATAAAATCGCTTCTGAATTTTATTATACCGGAGCATCCGTTTGGGACCGGCTCGAAGTCAAATATTCTAGGATAAAGCATCTTATATAAATATAATTTCATTATGTCCGGAAATTTAAATTTATGAGTATCAAAATTAACTGCATCATCTTTCAAACATACTAAGGAAAAGGTTTCTTCCACATAGTCAAGAAAACCGTATAAAAGTTCAATCTTGGATGTGCCAGAAAGTTGGAGGTTGTTTTGTTCTTCAAAATTTTTTGTGAGACCTTTAAATCTTAATCTGGCCAAGGAGTCGCTTATTTCTAATAGGTGTTTTGTTATCATATAACGCTTTGTGCTGTTAACTCTGCTTCTCAGATAGAAACTATCGCTCTTTTTTTCTTCTTCGTTTTCAGGGACGACAACTCTTTGTGACATAAATGTTTTGTTTATTATATTTTCATTAAGATTATCTTGATATGCGCTCTTTGATGTGCTGTCGATTTTTCCGCCCATACAAGCTTCTCCTTTCGAGTTTGACTTACTTTGACCTATAAGATTGCCACCAAAACGTGATGAATGTTTTTTGATCCCATGTTATCATAATGGTGCAGTCGATGATATTGCAAATGGTGGCCACCAGTTATATTATATCACGATATCGTTTGATTTACAATATTAAGTCAATATCGTTAGCTGTAAAAATATTTCCAAAGTGAAAGGAACAAACTATATGTCTAAAGAATCTAAAGAAATGTTATTAATGAAAAAAATTAAAGAAAGACTTGAAAAAGAACAAGAAATAAACCCTCCCAGATTCTGTGAAAATGATTCAAAGCTTGTAATTCACGGAAGTAATATCGGGGCGTATATCAGAGATTTGGAAATTCCCTATAAATTTGAACTAAAAGCAAGGGTTGAGAAAATAAAATCCAAGATTCTTGAATTCTCCCCAGACGATGCAGGGAATATAGAATTTTTCATTAAGATTTTTGGCAAATATGTCAAATACAATTGTGAGGAACAATGCTTCTACATATGGAACGGGTGGTGTTGGGTTCCGGATATTAAAAAAATAGTGCAGCTATGGATTCAGACTGCTATGAAAGCCAGAAGAGATTATACATTACAAACGCTGGGAAGCACAGAGCGCAAGAACACTTCAGACGAATTAGTGCGACATGTACGAAAATGTTGCAATCAAACCAGTATCAGAGCAATTTTGGAAGGATTGGAAAGTGTTCTGGCATGCAATGCCTCAATATTTGATACACATCCACATCTTGTTAATGTGTTGAATGGAACCATTGATTTAAGAACCGGGAAAATCAAGAAGCACGACTATAGAGATTATATTTCAAAATTAATTCCGGTTGTATATGACCCTGAAGCCAAAGCTACAAAATTCGAGGAGTTTTTAATAGATACTTTTGCGGAAAAGGAACTTATTAAATATATTAAAAGATTCCTGGGGTACTGCTTAACCGGTGAAACCAGAGAACAGGTCATTCATCTATGTGTAGGAAATGGTGCTAATGGGAAGAGTACGCTGCTCTCACTTCTACGATATATTATGGGTGATTACGCGACGGTGATACCTTCAAAGGTGCTGACAAGTGTTGAAAGGTCCGGATCACCTTCTTCAGAAATAGCACAGCTTCCCCATAAGAGACTTGTCTGTTGCAGCGAATTAAATTGTACGGATGTCCTTAACGAAGGAAAAATTAAGATCATGTCAAGTGGGGAGACCCTGTCAGCAAGGCAGCTTTATAAGATGGCCTTTACGTTTAATCCGGAGTTCAAGTTGCTGATTGATACTAATTATCTTCCTATTATTACCGGGACTGACCATGGAATATGGAGAAGAATTCGTGTCATTCCTTTTGAATATACAGTTTCTAAAAACAAACTGAACAAAAACTTGCTTAATGAATTGAAGCAAGAACGAGCGGGAGTACTTGCCTTTTTGGTTAAAGGAGCTATGAAGTACTATGCAGATGGGCTGGGTTCTTGTGAGGCAGTGGAGAAAGCGACAAAAAAGTATCGTAAGTCACAGGATACGCTTGGTTCGTTCATCGAGGCTTGCATCAAGGAGGAAAAAGGTGGAGAGATCAGAGCCAGGATATTGTATGAAGCATATATTGACTTCTGTTCTGACAACTTTCTTACCGCCATGAGTGAGACGAAATTTGGAAAGGACTTTGCTGCTCGTGGCTATAAGCGAGGCAAGGATAAGATATCGAGAAAGTACCTTGGTATCAAACTGAAGTAATCTAAATAATCCGGTGGCGTAACAGCCACCGGAAATCACACCATAGAGGAGGTGGCAACACCCTCGGGTATATGGACGTAATTCGCCGTACTATATACGAAGAGGATAGCGAAAATATTTTTATTGTGAGGTAGACAATATGGAAAAAACAATGCCAAAAATGATGACAGTAAGACAGATAGCAAAAACGGGACTTCTTCCCGAGAATACAATAAGAGTAATGCTCCGTAATGGACAGATACAAGCGGTGTATTCAGGGAAAAAGGCTCTTATAAACTTTGATAATTTATGTGATTATCTGAGAACATTGACCGTAACAGCATAAGGGGGACTCGCAATGGCACAGGAAATAAGGAAGGTTGCTCCCGGAATCAGAAAAAGGGGCAATACATATGAATTTAATGTGTCAGCAGGCTACGATGGAGCAGGGAAGCATATCCGTCATTACGGAACCTTTACTGCTCCGGAAGGAGTCTCCGAAACCAAGGCTGACAGACTGGCTATGGAAGCTTATATAGAGTTTGCTTGCAAAGCCAGAGGAAATAAATCTTTTGGTGAAAATATGCGATTTAACCAGTTGTGTGAGATTTATTTTGCGGAGTACGCTCCGAATAAACTCAAAAGAGTTACGATAGAAAACTATAAATCAAACGTAAAAAACCATATCGCACCGGTATTCGGAAACAGGAAACTTAAGGATATTGAAACATCCGATGTATCAGCTTTCCTTACGGGGCTTAAGTGTAAGCCTTTGACCGCAAATAAGATAAAAATCGTATTTCACAGTATATTGAAATACGCGGTAAGTCAAAAATACATAAAAGAAAATCCCTGTAGTGGAGCAATATGGAAGGAAAGTACAGAAAGGGAGTATGGAAAGATAGAGAATGTATTAAACCTACAGCAATCGCAAAAGCTAATGTTATTGCTCGAGGAATATAGCGTATTTAATACAATAGTGAAATTGCTGTTGCTGACGGGAATGCGCTCTGGGGAATGCCTCGGTCTCCGATGGAGTTCAATAAATTTCCAAAACAAGACTATTTTTATTGATAAAACATTATCCTATGCGGAGAATGAATGGTTTCTTTCTACACCAAAAACAGAAAGGAGTACAAGGACTATAGCCATAGATGATAAGGCTATAGGGATTTTAAAAAAACAGAAGGAGGAACAGGATAAACAGAAAGAAATCGTGGGTGCAGCATGGCAACATCCGGAATTGGTGTTTACAAGTTGTACAGGCCATTGGTACGACCGAAGCCTGCTTAACGATCAGTTCAGGCGATTTGTCAAGAAACACAGGGAGGAGTTAAACCTTGAAAACAATCTGACTATCCACGGCCTAAGGCACACCAATGCGGCATTGCTTCTTTTCTCCGGAGAGGATATTGAGAACATATCCGCCCATCTCGGACATGCAAGTTCGGACATCACATCCCGAGTGTACGCCCATATGTACGCCGAGGTTAAAATAAGAATGGCAAAAACGGTATCAAGCGCTTTGTTTGGGTAAATTATAGGTAGATAATTCTAAAATTTAAAGTATACTTACAATAATTGCGTCGAAAATTATAAGTATACTTTAAATAATTGTCAGCAAAGTTGAAAACATCTGAACGAAAACGGGTTCTGTCTATGTGTTTTTGAATTCAATAATACAAGGTAAAGGCAATAAAACAGAGGTATCTCCACAGGGGAGATACCTCATAATTTTTGGCAAAACACTGAATTTTCAAGAAAATCCTCAAATTGACCTTTTAAAAGAAATTTTCCACAAAAATGTTAGAAAGTCCGTCAACAAACAATTGAATTTATCTTAGTTAACAGCCTGTGGTTTTGTGTTAAAATAGAGTATAGCTATTTGTTTAAAACATCTTCACATTTTTTGAAAAGTTTTGTTCTTTCTATACATTGACTAATAATTTCATCTTTGAAATTTAGTTCGTTGCCTCGAAGATTTTTAGAGATTTTATTTTTGTAAGTTTCTTTTGTACTATTTAAAACCAAATTTAAAATTTTTTTCTTTAGCCAATTGGAAAGAGCAAATTTTTCTATTGACTGAATAATTAATACTACAACAAAAAGCAGGACGCCGGTTATTAATTTGTCAAGAAAAGATGCGAGTGCAGATATTATTAAAAAAACACACATAAAAATGGTATCCCAATGTAGTGTTAACCATAGAAAAAAACCTTTGATTCCAAGATGATCAATGTGAGATGAAACAGCACCGTCAATTGTTTTTTGCCTTGCGACTTCTCTTTCCTTTGTCAAAACATCACATTCTTGTTTATATTTTGCTGTTTCTTTTTCTTGTTCGCGTGCTTTGAATTCAATAACCTCGTCAATTGTTGACGCTAATTTGCCGATTTCAAAATTTTCTTCTAGTCCAACAGTTGCATTTAAAATGGTATCTGTTACTTTATCATCGAAATAAGCTGCCAAACATATTGAAGAATATTCTGGTGTGGATTTTTGTATCTGTTCAACAACATCTTTTATCCTATTTATATATTTTTGAGTTGGACGTTGTGCTGCAACAGCATTGGCTGTTAAATATAATACAGGTAGTCTTTCTTGGTTCATAGAAGGATTCCACAATCTACAAGTTAATCTGACATCTGAAATAACAGGCAAGCGATTCGACTTCCAACCATGAAGATTCGTTGTGTTTGCTCGGTTTTCCTTGTAACTTAATACGATCCCTATCAATTTTGTGTTAGTGGTAACAAAAACGGGTAATTTGTCTTTAGTTCCACAATATTCACTATAGTTTCCGCTGCGTTTCATATGGGTTTCCCATATTGCTAAGGCATCGTTTTCAACTGTTTTCGGTTCCCAAGACAAATGTGTTTGCATGTATTGTTGCAAATCTAATCGGTCAAAACCAAATTGTAATCTTGATTTTTCGTCAAAGGTTTCGTTGGCTCTCTTAAATATTTTGTGCGATGAAAGTTCTTTTTCAATAGTTGTTTTTTTAGAATAAAGAACATCAATGCTGTTTTTGTTTTTTAACGCAAATAAACGCATATCTTCGTCATATGGAGGCTGATTCTTTTGTAAACTGCGTATTGCTTTTTCAAATGCTCGGTTCATTTCTTCTAAAGTTTGGGCATAATAATATATTTTTCCACCATTGGTTTGAATAAGATCTACCAATTCTTTTGCGGCTTCAACTGCTGCTTGTCCAGCACAGCCCAAGAATCTTAATAAAAGTTTTGTGTCAAAGAAAAAACTAGTATCCGTAATTGAATCAAAGACTACACCTGAATCTGACGAAGGTAATTGATAGGCAGCAGAACAAAGCATCAATCCTTGACAGACTTTAATCAGATAGTCTCTCATAGAGCCTTGAGTATTAAGTGTTGCCTGTATAAACTTTCCTACAAAGAATAAATCTTCATAAATTGGTTGATTATTAATTTGCTCCATTCGAGAATTATCGTTTTCGATGTCATTATCTTCTATGATTTCAATGTCTTCTGCTTCGAGCAACTCGACATCGGTAATTTCTTCCGATACATCGTTTTTAAGAAAAATATCAAAAGCAATACCTCTTCTATCTAACACACTTATGAGAAGTTTTCGAGCCTCGTCAGTGGTCCAAGTATGGCCGTATCTATTACCATATTCAATCAATCCGCTTATCAAGGTGTTTTCAACGCTTCTATAGTCGTCACGTTCCTTTTCAAATGCTCTAATATCGAAATCACCGTCTCTATGATAGCATTTGTTCTGAATACTAACATACCCAAATTTACTAAGTATTTGCATACATTGCAAGGTAACATTGTATGGCAAATGAATTCCAAATTGATCGCTTATAGAGTTAATTAGTTCTGTTATTGTCATTAACTCGGTAGGATTAATAGCCATACAATATTTTATGTATTCACAAAAAACGGAGTATGGATTATTTGAACTACCACTAACTTGTGCCATAGCTATTAATGCATTAGGATTTTGCATCTGAATCATCACCTCTAATGTCATTATAACATAAACACCTCCATACTTCAATTTTTTATGCCAAAATTCGCCAATTTTTTATAAAAGATAACTTTACGTATCTAATTATAAATATATGTTATGACAAATGTAAATATGTAAAAATTTCACCCACTTGTGGCAAATTTGTGGCAAAATGGGTAAAAAAAATCCCACAAACCGCGTGGTTGTGGGATTTTTGATACAAAGTCTTTATCTCTTTGAGTTCTATAGAGAGCGTCAAATATCGTTAAAAACGCCTGAAAACGGCTAAAACAGTAGGTTTTGTATAACTTACTGTTTATTTTTTTGCCATAAAGTGTGTGATTTTTGCAATTTTTAATATTTTGTTGTGACAAATTTGTGGCAAGGTATCAGTTGTTTATGCAGAAAACATTTTCTATAACCGATTGTACTGAATAACATTATCACCGGTTTTTTTATTTATTTTTTCTTTGTATAAGAGCGTCATTCTTGTTTGTCCGTATGTATAGTCAATAATATCTTCTTGAATAAATGATTTACAGAATTGCTTTTCGGAAGAACTTCTTTTTTGAATGAACAAATAGAAAGTGAGTTCCTCCAATATGTTTTTTAAACCAAAATCAGCTTTTATTTTAGAATAAGCCGACATGCTTTTAGTGTTGCATTTGAATATTATATCATTGCTATCAAGAATCTCCTCAAGCCTATTAAAATATTCAAAACGATTACCTAATTTCGTGAAGAATGCACTTTTAGATATCGTGTCATACGAAATTTTTCTGCTTAGACATTTATCAAAAATCTTTTCTGTTGCTATATCTCCGGTTAAAACATCTGTGAGTTTATGAAGCCCTATAAGATGAGGAAAATCAGATTTTTCAAAACTTATGGTAATGTCCGTCTGGATGCCTTTTCTGCCCAATATAATTTTGTATTCATATATAATTTATGTTTATTGATCCGTTATCCATTCACTCCCAAGCTTATATAAACATTATCTTTCCTGCGAGAGGATTGTAAATCATTATTATAATTATGTTATATGATTTTAAAATTAAATAAAAAAACTTGACAAAGAAAAAAGAACGATGTAAAATCAAAATACAAACGTTTGCAAAAGAGGGCGAAAATGCAATGAAAGGAAACAGCACTTTAAAATACATAGCGAAAGAAATGGGAATTTCCGTTTCTACTGTTTCCCGTGCATTGAACGGTAAAAGCGTAGTAAAGGAAGAAACAAGGAAAAAAGTTCTTGAAATGGCGAAAAAGCTTGACTATGTTCCCAACGAGGTTGCAAGGTCGCTTCAGAAATCGTCCACAGAAACAATTGCCGTTGTTTTGCCAGATATTTCGGAAAACTTTTTTGCAAAGATTGTAAAAGGGCTTGAAGAGGTAATGGTTAAGTACGGTTATATGATAATTATTGCCGATTCCCATGAAAAAGCCGAAAAAGAAAAGAAATACGTAGAGCGACTTTACCGTCGGCGTGTAGATGCATTGGTTTTGGCAACGGTAGATTGTACCGGAGAAGCGGCAGCACCTTTTCTTTCGTCTCAAACCCCTGTAGTTTTTATAGATAATATTCCGCTTCTTAACGATATTGATGTTATAACTGTGGATAATATGAAGGCAAGTCGTATTGCTACGGAGCACCTTATTTTAGCAGGACATAAAAATATCGCTACGATTATAGGTTCAAAAACGGAGACAACCGGTATAGAACGTCTGGAAGGCTACAAGCAGGCTCTTTTGCAGAACGGTATTAGCTATGACGAAAATCTTGTTTTCTACGGTGACTATAAAATGGAATCCGGATATGAAGCTATGAAAAAGCTTCTTGAAAAAAGAGAAAAAATTGACTTCTCCGCGGTGTATGTAACTTCTGAAAAGATGACGTACGGAGCTTTGAAGGCTATCAGGGAAAAGGGGCTTCGGGTACCGGAGGATTTGTCCGTGGTAGGCTTTGATATTCATAATTTTAACGATGACAGAAAGCGGATAATAACTACAGTCTACCAACCTGAAGAACATATAGGGAAGCAGGTAGGGGAGCTTCTTATAAAAAGACTTAAAGGGACAGAAGATCCCCCAAAAACAAGACTCCTTCTTGAACCTTACCTGATAGAGGGAGATACGGTAAAGAAAATGATGTAAAAATACGCCAAAATGATTCCGTAAGGAGCATTTTGGTATATTTTCAACAAGGTTTGCAAACGTTTGCAAAAAAAGGAGGGTTTGCGTATGAAAATAGTAATAGGGTCGCTTCAGTGCGAAGGAAACAGTCTTACTCCAGTAAAAACGAGGTATGAGGACTTTGACTATGCAAAGGGCGAAGCCATGTATGAAAAAATTAAAGTGGTGGATTTTTTTAAGGAAAGAGACTGCGAAATAATACCCACAATTTATGCTCATGCACTCCCGGGAGGGCCTGTGATAAAGGAGGATTATCTCCGCCTTGCAGGGGAATTGACAGATGCAGTTCCCAAGGACGGCATTGACGGAATATGGCTTTATCTTCACGGAGCGATGTGTGTAGATGAAATTGGCTCAGGAGATACATACCTTTTAAAAATGATAAGGGATAAGGTAGGCTATGATATTCCCATATCTGTTGCAATGGATTTTCACGCAGACAATACAGATGAAATTATAAATATGGTAAACTGTGTAACGGCATTTCGGACTGCGCCCCACAGAGACCATACCGAAACGCAAATCCGCGCGGCACAGAATCTCATAACCTGTATTGAGGAAAAAATTCTACCCCATCCTGTAATTGAAAGGGAAAATGTAGTAATCTGCGGAGACGCAGTACAAACGGACTTAGAACCTCTTAAAAGCATAATGGAAAAGGCAGAGGAGATAGAGAACAACATTCCCGAAATGATGTCTGTGCAAGTGTTCAACGGTCAACCCTGGATAGATGCTCCTTATATGGGCCCTGCCGTTGTGGTAACTCACAAATCGGATTCACTTCTCGCAAAAAAATATGCCCGTGAAATTGCTGACAAATTCTATGAAGTAAGGCACGACTTTAAGTTCCTGACAGAAGCGGTAGAACCGGATGAAGCAATCCGTCTTGCAATGGAAGCAAGTGAAAAACAGGTTTTCATTTCCGATTCGGGAGACAACACCACAGCAGGTGCTGCAGGTGACAATGCGTATATGATAAATCGAATAAAGGAAGCCGGAGCAAGAAATGTGCTTATAGCAGGTGTTGCCGATTCCGACGCTTGTGAAAAGTGTTACAGCGTAAATATAGGCGACACGGTAACTCTTAAGGTTGGAGCAAGCCTGGATGTAAAAAGTGAAAGCACCGTTATAACCGGTAAGGTCGTTCACAGAGGCAATATACTTTCATATACGGGAGCAGATGCCGGCGAAAGTGCAACCGTTGATTGCGGTGATATGACTGTTGTTATAACGAAAAACAGAGCAGCTATGTGCCGCCCCGATATATTTGAATCAATAAATCTCGACTATAGCAAATATAAAATTGTGGTGGTAAAGCTTGGGTATTTGTTCCCGGAACTTGCAAAAGAGGCGGAGAGGTCAATTCTTGCTTTTACCCCCGGAAGTTCCACAGAAAGACTGGAGGATATGCATATGAAAAATATCCGCCGACCAATGTTCCCGATAGAAGATAATTTTAAATAATATAAAAATCAAAAGGAGGATTTTATTATGGCATACTACAACATGGCAGAAACAGAAAAAAGAATTAAACAGGTTCGCGAGATTTTAAAAGCAAAGAATCTCGATGCGGCTCTTGTTTACTTCGACGAACTCAACATCGCAAACGGCTGGTATCTTACAGGCTGGTGCGGACAGTTTGAAAAGGGCTCCGTTCTTATCCCCGTTGAGGGTGAGCCTATTCTTCTTGGTGGCCCCGAATCAGAACCCTTTGCAAAGATGAATTCAGCAATTACAAAAGTAAGATGTTTCCCCGTATTTATGGTTCCCGACGAGGAATATCCTAACGCAACAATCATCAATTTCAAGCAGCTTAACGAGGAACTTAAGAGTGAGGGTACCGTACTTAAGAGAATCGGTTTTGTAGGTACTGCTACGATTCCTCATCAGGTATACTGCGACTTTGCGGCAGGTTTTGACGGAGTTGAAATGGTTGATATTACAGACGAATACGAAACACTCCGCGCATACAAGTCCGAATGGGAAGTAGCTCAGATTCAGAAAGCAACCGACCTTTGCGACCTTGCATACGACAAGATGATTGCAGCAATCAAGCCCGGTGCATACGAGTTTGAAGTTGCGGCAGCAGGTGAGTCAATCTGCCGTGTAAACGGCGCTACAAGCTTTGCATATTCTACAATTGTTGGCTCCGGTGAAAGAGCAAAAGCAGTTGTTCCCACAGCTACAAACAAGGTTATGGAAGACGGCGAGCTTGTTATGATTGGTATTGCTCCCAGATTTAACGGCTATGCAGGTACTTTCGGTGATACAATCCCCGTAAACGGTGTTTACACACAGAAACAGAAAGATCTTCTTAACCATATGAGAGAAACTTTCCGTCTTACCCGCGATATGTTAAAACCCGGAATGACAGGACGTGAAATCGACGTTCCCGGACGTATCTACTACGAAAAGCACGGTCTTAAGGACTATATTGTATGTCCTTTCGCTCATTCAATCGGTCTTATGGAAGCTGAATCTCCCTTCTTCGGACCCAACGGTGACTTCGTTCTCGTTCCCGGTATGACAGTTATGGTAGACGTAAGCTTCTTCGGTCATCCCGACCTTCACGGCGGAAGAATCGAAACAGGCTTTGTTATCACAGATAACGGTTGCCGTCCCCTTTCTCCCAAGATGTGCGACTACTTCATGAAAGATCTTTAATACCAAGGAGTGAAGATAATGGAAAAAGTATTAGGCTATCAGCACTATATGTTCATTGACGGTGACCTCCCCGGAAACGGTGATGATATGTCGCTTCCCGGTCACGAAGCAATGATGATTACAAACAAAAACACAGAGGATGCTCACATTCTCGTGAATATCTACTTTGAAGATAAAGAACCCGTAAAAGGGCTTCATCTTACAATTCCTGCTGAAAGAGTAATCTGTATCAGAATGGATTTACCAATCTGTGATGAAAAATTCCAGATTCCCTCAGGACAGTATTCAGTAGAGCTTGACAGCGACATCCCCGTGTGTGCATGCTTCGGCAGACTTGACCGTCGCCATAACCTGGGCTATTACACAACAGGATATTGCTGTATCTGATTGTTTTATATGCAAAAAATCCTCACATCCCGTACGGGGTGTGAGGATTTTTTGTTATCTTCGCAGAACTATTTATTTCCGATGTTTCTATACATTTTCGGTGGCATTCCTACATTACTCTTGAATGTTTTGCAAAAGTGATTTGATGAATTAAATCCGCAATCAAAAGCAATTGTTTCAATGCTTTTTTTTGTCGTTCTCAGCATTTCCATAGCGGCTTTTAACCTCAAATCGATAAGATATTTTTTGAAGGTAAAGCCAAAATATTTCTTGAATAATGATGAAATGTAGGCAGGATTCAGATTAACCTGTTTTGAAAGACTGTCGAGAGATATATCATCCCTGAAATGAATCTGGATAAACGAAAGTAAAAGTTTTAAATCTATAGAGGGGTCAGGCATAGATGAGTTAGTATTGGGCTTTTGAGATAAGGTTTTCTCATACATACGTTGTACGAGGAAAAGAATATTTATAAGAATTTCCCGGCACATCTGTTGCGAATACGACTGCTCGCTGTAGAATTCTTCCAGTAAAATATTTGAAAGATTTCTGAAATATCGCTTTTCTTTTTCGGAAGGGCGAAATACCTGTGTGGTAGAAATAAAATTGTCAAAACCGGATTTCTTTTGTAAATATTCCTCAATAATGGACGATCTAATGTAAATAAGCATTCTTTTGTGCCTCTCCGTATTATGAGGGCGAGTGAAATGCGGCACATTGGGGGGGATCCAGACAATATCCCCTTCGGATACTTGATAAACATTATTCTCAATGGTGTAGTTGGTACTTCCGTGAAAAAGAAAATAAAGCTCATAATAATCATGGCTGTGTGGGTCAGAATAAACAGGCCAAAGGTTGTAGTTGGTTATATCAATGTTAAAGTCTGTTGTGAAATCATCAGGATACATAAAATCACCTCAATTCAGAAGAAGTCTACACTCCAATTATAATTGGAACGGGGTTGTTTTGTCAACTGATAAAAATATAAAAAAGAATATAATTTTTTGTTGTAAAAATTATACTTTAAAAGAAAAAATTTACAGGTGAAACCCCATACAGTAGCTTGTAAATAGTAACAAAGAAATTTTATAAATTGAAAAATAAAAGCAAGCATTTTTTTGTGAAATCTAAAAAAAAGAATATAAACCTACAAAGCACTAAAGAAAATATATTGATTACTTGCTTTTTGAACCTGTATAATAAAAATGTACATTGGCGTTTCAGGCTTATGACACAAACTCATAAGCCTTACGTCTTAACAACAGATTGTGCGAAAAAAGAAGTGGAAGTGAAAAAATGGCAGAAAAATGGTATAAGAACAGTTATTTAAGACTTCTTACCGATATGCATATCCCCGATTGGAATGAGGAGTTTATGAGTAAGTTTGATCCTGAACGGTACGTTGAGGATATGGCTGCAACGGGTATTGATTCGGTGTATCTTTACGCAAATTCTTGCGTGGGAATATGTAACTGGCCAACCAAACTTGGCCATATGCATAACGGACACAAGGGGCAGGACCGAATAAAGGCACTTACAGAGGGCTTTGCAAAAAAAGGAATCAATGTAATTGTTTACATAAATATCTGGTCAAAATATATCTATGACCTTCATCCTGAGTGGCGCTGTAAAGACCCACAGGGCAGAGGCAGCGGAGAATATATGTATAACCAGCCGGGGCGTTACGGGGTGCTGTGTCTTAACTCTCCTTACCGTGATTATGTACTGGGGCTGGTTGATGAACTTTGCACATCATATAAATTCAAAGGTCTTTGGGTTGATATGATTCTCTGGAGAACGATGTGTACCTGTGACCATTGTAAAGCCCGTTTTAAAAAGGAAACAGGGTATGAACTTCCCTCTGTTGTAAACTGGGATTCACCCGAGTGGAATGCATATATCAGAAAAAGAGAAGAATGGGTAAGCGAGTTTTACGATGCGATTATAAGCAAGGTAAAATCCTACGACCCTGACCATACAGTAATGTGTAATTGCTCATATCTTGAAAACAGATGGCTTGGTGAAGATCTTGAGTATTACCGCAAAAGTGAATTTGTAGGCGGTGACTTTAATGATTCCAGAGAGATGCATTCTTTGGAGTGTAAGCTGTTTAACAGCGTAACCGCAAACAAGCCTTTTGAATTTTTAGGCTCTGTAATGGAGCCGTCTCTTAACGAACACGTAATTCTTAAAAGCGAGGAGAAGATGAAGCTTCTTATGTTCTCCTGCCTTATGAATAATGGACGTTACGGCTTTATAGACGGAATCGACCCTTGCGGAACAACCAATCCTAAGGTACTGGAAAGAATGAAGCTTCTTGCCGAGACGGAAAAACCGTATGAAAAGTATCTTGTTCCGGAGGTGGAATTCTGCAGTAATGTTGGATTGTATGTAAGCCCCTCCTCCGTTATAGATATGGAGGATAACGGGAAAGAACTTTTTGAACTGATGTGGGGAACACCCCATACCAATGCAGTACGCGGTGCCGCGGCAACTCTTGTTAAAAAGCATATTCCATTCAGCGTAATTACAAAATTCGATATAAAAGATTTCGGCTCGTACGACACAATCATTCTTCCTGAAACAATTACTCTTGACGAGGAGGAAAAAGATGCTATCAGAGAATTTGTAAGAAATGGCGGAAATCTTTATGCTTCGGGATATGTTGCTCTTTATGACGGCGATGCAAAAAAATCTCCCGAAGGAGCACTTTCAGATGTGTTGGGAGTTGAATTCACGGGAAGAACCGATGAAAGTATTACCTATATGCGCCCTGAAAATGGCGGCATTGTCACAGGTGATTTTACTCGTGAACATCCTCTTAGCTTTAATTGCAGTCAGACACTTGTGAAAGCTTCAGATGATAGAACTGTTCTTGCAAAACTGACACGCGTTTACACAAACCCTGCTGATAAGGAAAAATTTGCATCAGCTATTGCAAATCCTCCCGGAATACATACGGAGTATCCGTCAATAGTGTATGGTGAGTATGGAAAAGGCAAGGTGATTTACAGCGCCGGTGCCATTGAAACGGAAGCTGTTTATGAAAGAGAAAATGCATTTATGCGTGCTCTTTCTTATGTGCTTCCCGAAAAGCTGTATTTTGAGGCTGACGCTCCGCAGTGTGTGGAAATTACGCTTTATAAACAGCCTGAAAGAAGACGCTACGTGCTTAATCTTCTGAACTTCCAAAAAGAACTTCCACCGGTGGATGTTCACGGAATAAACGTAAAAGTGTGTGTTCCCGATGAAATCAAACAGGTTCTATCTGCACCCGATGATGAACCTGTTGAATTCAGTATGAATAACGGTGTAATTAATTTGCATATAGAAAAGCTTGAGCTTTTCAAAATGTTAATTTTAGAATATTAAAAATAGAAAGGAAAGGGAATTTTTATGAAAAAGAAAAAAGTCATATCAATCGTATTGGCATGTGTTCTGTGCGTTATGTGTTTTGCATCGTGCGGATCAGATGATTCGTTTGTGGCAGACGGAAAACTTGACAAAGTTACAACTCCGGACACTTATCCGCAGGATACGAACGTTACTCTTCGCCATTGGAGTAGTCTGACAGGAGGCGTGCTTTCTTCCTGCACAAATTACGGGGAGACCCAGGCTGCAAAATGGTACGAGGAAGCTACAGGTATTCATGTAGTGTACGAACATCCTGTTGCAGGACAAGAAAGTGCGGCATTTAACATTATGGTTAGTTCCGATGATATGCCCGATATGATTTCCTGGCAGTGGTCTACATATCCCGGTGGACCTAACGGAGCTATTGAGGACGGCGTTATAACACCTTTGAATGAGTATTATGAAAAGGTTTCACCAAACCTTATGAAACTCCTCCAGGAACATCCGGAGTGGGAAAATATGCTTATGACAGACGAGGGAGATTTTTATCAGTATCCTATGCTTAAGGAAGCTGATAATCTTCTTACATATACCTCCATATTTATCCGTAAAGATTTGCTTGACAAGGCAGGTCTCGAGGAACCTGTAACCCTTGCTGATTGGGAAAATGTTCTTTATACATTTAAAGATATGGGTGTTAAAGTACCCCTTAGCATCCGTATAACTAATGAGAATCTCAGCCTTTTTGGTGCGTTTATGGGTTGCTTTGGCATAATGGGCGATTTCTATCATGTAGACGGTGAAGTAAAATATGGCCCCTACGAGGAAGCCTTTGCAGACTATGTTACTCTTCTTAATAAGTGGTACAAAGACGGTATTCTCGATAAAGATTTTGCAGATACTGCCAATAATCGCAGAAATGCATTGGCAACAAACGGCGAGTGCGGAGCAATCGAAGGTAGCGTAGGCGGAAACCTTGGAACATGGATTAATTCTGTGGCTCCGGGTAGCGGAATCGAGTTTGTGGCTACAACTGTTCCCGTAATGAATGAAGGAGAAACACCTATGTGGACTCAGGCGACACATCCTGTAATGGATGCAGTTGCTATTTCCGCAACTTCAAAGAATAAGGAAATAGCAGCTCGTTGGCTTGATTATGCATATTCTGATGAAGGATACCTTCTGACCAACTTCGGTAAAGAGGGCGTTACATATACAATGGAGGAAAAAGACGGAAGGCAAGTTCCCACCTATATGGATTGGATGAAAGACTCTAAGCAAAATGGCGGTCTTACCTTCGGAGAATGCCTTAATGTTCACATATGGTCTTCAGGTGCTTTTATGCAGAGCAAAGATTATATCGGTCAGTTCTATCAGCATCCGACACAGAGTGAAGCATTTGAAAAATTTGAATCGGATGTATTAAAGTATAAGATGCCTATTGTATATCTTACAGCTGATGAACAGAAAGAATATACAGACATTATGACTCCTATTAATACATACCGCGAAGAAACAATCGCAAAAATAATTTCAGGCAAATTACCCCTGAGTGAATTGGATAATTATTATAAGCAGTTAAAGAAGCTGGGAATTGAAAGAGCAATTGAAATTCAGCAGGCAGCTTATGACAGAGCGGCAGCACGTTCTAAGTAATTTTTTAGCTTTAAGAAAGATTAATAATCTGAGGAGAGACATATATGGCGAATACCAAAAAGATAAACAGACAACTGCATAGTGGTAAAAATGCCTCATGGTTGAAAAAAGACTTAAAGCAGAATTACGCTTTATACCTTTTGTTGATTCCGATTCTGGCTTTTTATGTATACTTTCATTATAAGCCCATGTATGGACTTTTGGCATCGTTCCAGGACTACAGTATACGAAGGGGCATAAGCGGAAGCGAATGGGTTGGCTTTGAAAACTACGAACGCTTTTTCAATGATCCGTATTTCAGCCGTAATATTATAAATACCATTCGTATCAGTTTATACAGTCTCATATTTGGCTTCCCGGCACCCATTATATTGGCGTTGCTTATGAATGAACTTACAAAGCCGCGTTTTAAAAAGACTGTACAGACAATTACATATCTTCCGCATTTCATATCGCTTGTTGTTATTTGCGGTATGGTTACCAACTATGTGGCAGCAGACGGTTTTATAACCAAGATAGTAAGTGCGTTGACGGGTAAAAATATAGAAGAATCGCTTCTTAATGATGCTTCCATGTTTGTCCCTATTTATATCGTATCAGATATTTGGCGTGAGATAGGCTGGGGCTCAATAATTTACCTGGCAGCACTTGCAGGAGTCGACCAGGAACTTTACGAGGCAGCATCAATAGACGGAGCGGGAAGACTCAGACAGACCTGGTCAATAACGCTTCCTTCGATAGCACCTACGATTATAACACTTCTTATTTTAAGAATGGGAAGCCTGATTTCCGTAGGATATGAAAAAATAATTCTTTTGACAAATCCCTACAATGCTGAAACATCGGAAATTCTGTCCTATTATATATATAAACGCGGTATAGAGGGCGCAGAATACGGTTTATCGACAGCGGCAGGATTGTTCAACTCGGTAATTAACTGTGTATTGGTATTACTCACGAACTGGATAAGCAGGCGTGTAAGTGAGACCAGCTTGTGGTAAGGAGGGGTAAAAATGCATATCAAAAAAAGTAAATCAAGGATAGCATTTGAAATATTCAATACTTTGTTTATGCTTTTCCTTATTGTTATTACTGCTTACCCTGTCCTGTATGTGGTTTTTGCTTCTTTCAGTGATGCGGGGGCCTTAACCAGACTCGGTGGCGATATGTTGTATAAACCAATAGGTTTTACAATAAGTGCGTATGAAAAGGCATTTGCCAATCCTAACATTTTGTCGGGCTATATGAATACTCTTTTTGTTGTTGTAGTAGGTGTTACATTGAGCATGCTGTTCAGCATAGTAGCGGCATACTGTCTTTCCAGAAAAAATGCAGCATTTATAAGACCTGCAAATATTCTGATAATGTTTACAATGTGGTTTAACGGCGGATTGATTCCTATGTACATAGCGGTTAGGGATATAGGTCTGGTAGGAAGCTTATGGTCACTGATTATTCCCGGATTGATCAACACTTACAATATGATAATCTTAAGAACGGCATTTTACTCAGTTCCTGACAGTTTAGTAGAGAGCGCGAGAATAGACGGAGCAGGGCATATAAGGATACTGTTCAGTATAATGCTTCCGTTGATAAAAGCGTCAGTAGCAGTAGTAGCGCTTTATTACGGAGTAAGCTACTGGAACTCATGGTTTAATGCATCGATTTATCTTCAGGGTCAGTCACAAAAATGGCCACTGCAGCTTATTTTAAGACAGATTATCATTATGAATGATACTGATTCCATGATGCAAGGCGTAGGAGCCGGAGATAAAGAGCAAATAGGTGAAAGTATCAAATATGCGGTAATAGTTATCGCAACAGCACCGATTCTTTGCGTATATCCCTTTATACAGAAGTACTTTGTAAAGGGCGTTATGATTGGTGCGGTAAAAGGATAAAAAATAATTTTCCTGTGGACGGACGTTCACTATATTAAAAGGAGGTTTTTATATGAAAACTTTAAAAAAGGCAATGTCCTTAATTCTTGCTTTGGGAATGACAATGGCGTTGTTTGCAGTAGATGCAAGTGCTGCAACGGGAGATACTCTTGAAATAATTCTTGCAAATTATACCGTGGATACACCTACATATATCCAAACCTTTGAAAACGAAACATCTGTAGCAGCATTTGGTACTATGGCTACAGGAACAGCAAACTTCGACTCAACAAATAAAAGATTGGCGCTGACAAAATCAACCAATTCAAGTACCGGAGATCAATTTTCATCAGTTACAAATCTGTTGAGAGATTATACAAGTAGTATTGAAAGTAAGAAGTTTTATTTGGAGTACACATTAGAAGGCAGTGCGTCTTTAGGTGATGTGTATGTAAATATAGGCACAGCAGCAAATACAATCCAGACCGGAGTATATTTCCATTTCGGAACAGGGCTGATGGATGTAAAAGATGGCACAGGCACTTTGAAAAATCTCAGTGGACTTAAAACGAGCGACAAAAACACAATAAAGCAGCTTTACGATTTTGAAAATCATAAGCATTATATGTGGGTTAACGATACTCTGGTATTAGGAGATACTCAGTCAAGAGCAATAGCACAAACAAACAGAACAAACCTTTATAATATGTATATAAAATTATACGGCGGTACAACCGGCGAATCTTTATATATAGATGATGTTAAAATCATACCTTTAGTAGAAAAAACTGTAGTTGAAACCCCCTATATGCCTTCCGCATCAGGTGACCCTGTTTACGAGGAAACTTTTGATTACATAAACGGCGTAACAGATGCAACCGCTGATGATTATGGCTATAAAAATGTAAATATCAATATGAGTGCCGGCGGAAACTCCGCAAGTAATGGTGCAGATATGAGCATCACAACAACAGGCGAACTTCTTATAACACAGGATCAAGCAGTACATTGCTGGTATTTTGGCAGTGATGCTTTAACAAAAATGGATCAGATAAGCCGTGATATGATTATATCAATGGATATTACTATGCCGTCAGGAGATAATGTCCTTGCTCTTGGTGTAGGAACATATGCCAATGCAAAAGCTATGCTCCAATGTACATCCGGTGGCAGTGTGGTGAATCAGAACAGCAGTTTGTCTTTTGATAGCATATTGGGAACAACGCCGGTTAATCTCATGTTCCTTATCGATAAGGAAACTGACACATTTTCTATCTGGGTTGATGGTGAGAGGAAAATAGAAAATGCACCGCTGAGAAATCCTATAACAAAGTATTCTGACATAAGTGCATTTAATTTCAGAACAAATACAGCAGGTGCTACGATTACAGTAGATAATCTTACAATTTACGAAGACGCAGACGATGCCTTCTACAAAATCGATAAGGTTATGCGTTCTATAGATAGCGTTGAAGACGTCGCTACTATGGGCGGTGATGGTGATATAGTTAACATCAACACAGCAAACCTTCCCCAGACAGGTGTTACAGTTACAGTGACAGACAGCAAGGGTTACTATAACGGAACAGATTTAATTTTCCCCATCAAGGCAGATACAACTGATATTACTGTTACAGTAAGCTATGGCGATAAGAGCGAATCCAAAACATTCGAGGACGTTACCATTCCGTCGGCATATAGCTTTGGTGAAATCAACTGGGGAACAGATGCTCCTCAGGCAGGAAGTGTATACGACTCAGCCGTTGTTGCCGCAACAGTAAGAAACCAGGCTTCCGACAACACAGCAAATCTTTTAATATTTGCAGCTCTTTATGATGCAGAAGGCAGTGAGCTTATCAAGGTTCAGAGCCAGGCAGATACTCTTTACGAAGGAGATGCGTTGGCTTCTGGATTCAGCATCAGTCTTGACCTTACAACAATTAACGAAATTCCGGAAAACGCGATTGTAAAAGTATTTATCTTTGATCAGAATACCCTCGAACCCCTTGTAGCAGAGGTATATTCAAAGACTTTTTAATTAACAATCTCACAAAAGCAACAAACGGCATCAGGGGGAACTCTGATGCCGAAGTTGCCTTAAGGAAAGGAGATGAGATGTGTTGAAGAAAATATTCAGCATTATTCTTTCAATAATAATCTGCATTAGTTGTGTAGTAACAGGTATGGCGGCAAATATTGATGAGATTTCAGCAAGACTTAAGCCGTTAAACCTTATGGATGTCACTTTAACAGATGCTCCAATGACTCGCGGGGAGGCAATTAGTGCACTTCTGCGATTGTATCTCAGATCGGAAGTACATCACAGCGATTCAGAGTCTGTATTTTCCGATGTTCAGACAGATTCTCCTCTTGCTCCCTACAGCAACTACGCATATGAACTTGGATTTGTAAACGGCGTAGGGGATGGAAGATTACTTCCTGACGAATATATAAATATGCAACAGTTTGTAAAAATAGCTGTTTGTGTACTTGGTTGGCAGGACGCTGCCGAAAGTGCAGGAGGATATCCCAACGGATATATTAACATTGCTTCAAAATTGGGTCTTTTAAAGGATATTCCGCCTATTGACGATGTTTTTTCTTATAAGCATGCAATGTACATCATCAATAATATGCTTGACTGCAATACCCTTGAACCCGTTTGGGGTACGGGAGAACTACGGGTCTCTGAAGATACTCTTTACGAACAGATTGTATCACTCAATGAACTTAGCAGTATTCGTGGTATTGTGACTGCGGCAGGAACAACAGACCTTTCTGATCTTGGGAATACTGAAGAAGGTGAAATCCGTGTAGGAGAAACTGTACTGAAATATGAAGATAAGGATGCTATAAGCCTTCTAGGTCGTAATGTTACAGTATATTATCGTTACGGAGATAATAACCCTGTTCCTGTTGTTGCAAGTGTTTATGTAAACAAATTGAACAATGAATTTACAATCCCCGCTTATGATATAGAAAACCTTGATCTTACAAAATGTGTTTACTATGACACTGAGCGTAAATCCAGGAAAGAAATTAAATTTGATGCTCCGAAGGTTATTTATAATGGAGGAAACACGGAAGGAAGCTCTATTGAGATTCCTCAGTCGGGTACATTGACAGCACTGGATTATGATAATGACAAAAAGTATGAAGTAATCTTTATTGATGAATATGAAAGCTTTATTGTTGATAAAGTGATTTCAAATTCCAATACAGTATATTTTGAGAGCGGATATACATTCCGCGGAAAAAACGGTATACGCTTTGATTTTGATAACGAAGATTTATATTACGATTTCTATAATGAAAATATGGAAAAAATCGAATTTTCTTCTATAAAACAAGGTGATGTTATTTCCGTATGGGCAGATCTTAAAGAGGAGAAAGTACGTGTAATTGTAAGTGAAAATACAGTTACGGGGTCTATTTCCGAAAAGGACGAAGAATCCGTTAAAATAAACGGTGAGAACTATAAAATATATGTTCCGAATCTTTCCGCTTTCTTAACGGAATATTCTTTAGGGGACAATGGTACATTTGCACTTAACCACGAAGGTGAAATTATCGGTGTAAAGGGCGAAATTACGGCTGATACTCTCTACGGTTATGTATTAGGCTTTGAAGGTGGACGTGTACCGGAAATTGAGATTATTTCTCCTGCTCAGAGTGAAAAGAAAGTGAAAATAACTGCGGGAGAAGAAATCATTACTTACAATTATGATAACGGCGAAGCTGAAATTTATGAATTTGCTGATAGAATAAATTTCTATGATGAATTTGAAAACAAGAGTAAAATAAGCAGCAGAACTCTTTCTCCTGATCAGTTTGACAGGGCGATAATTGCTTATGAATTGAATTCTGAAGGAAAGATTAAGTCGTTGGCAATATTCGATATACCGGAATATGAAAGAGCTTCTCAGGAAACTGAATACTTATACAACCTTAACGGTAAACTGAATTCTTTCGGTGGTTACATCAATAAGCCTGCTTTCTATGTGGGAGAATCCACACAGGTTATTTGTATTCCCAAGAAAAACAATCCTGATGATGAAGATTACAAAGAGACAGTTACTCTTACCGATGAAGCGTCATATACAATTGTTCCTATCCGTATTGACAGCACAACTCAAATTGCCGAGAGTGCAGTAATTATCGCTGATATGGATGCTGGAACTACAAGACTTTTTGCCGATACGGATGCAGTTTCTATTATTGGTAAAATCAGAAATAAGAGAAATTATGATGATACATGGAGTTATCAGATGGAAGTTCTTACAGGTGATACTGTAGAAACGCTGTACGTCCATGAAGATTCAAAATTTACAGAAATTGCATCGACGCTTAAAAGTGGGGATCTTATTCGTTATGAAATAAAGAGTGACGGTGAGATTTCAAACCTTGCTTATCTGGCATCCTTAGATGATGTTGATGACGAGTACTTTATAAATCATGAGGGACAGCGTGACGAGAGCGTGTATGCGTTGGTTTACAATGCCGAGTTTGACAGACTTGATGATTTCCGTAACGAGCGTGTTGATAAAGTAGGTGTACAAATCGGAAACAGAGTTAAAAATTATGTCATCCCTCGTGAAGACGGTCCTATGATTTATACTTATAACAAGCAGACAAACATGGTGTCTCCTGCTGTTCCGGAAGAATTAATAGGAAGCAGTCAGGTAGGCTCCGGTGCATCGGCGGTTTATATGCTTGTAAATGAAAATAACCCTATAGTAGTTGTAAATATCGTTGAATAATTTAAGGAAAAGGAGGAACCTTCATATGAAAGCGACACATAAAGTATTAAGCTTAGCTTTAAGCTTTATCCTCTTATTTTCCTTTTATCCAGGTAGTGTAGCTGAGGCTTCTGATTCTCCGTATTTATATAGTACAGATTTTGATACTGATGACGGTCACGCTGAGTATGCAGAAGGAATAAATGATATGGTAATAAGCGGCGGAATGCTGTCTGTTACCCGTCCTGAAGAAAGCAACCGAAATTTTACAGACCGTGTAAAAATTTATTACAGCGAGGACAAGTCGCCTTGCGAAGAATCAAAGATTTCCGTTGAATTTGCTGTAAAACGCAGTGAAAGCAAAAAGATGTCATTTGATTTTTGCGACAGTAACCAAAATGTAATTACATCTCTTCGTTTTCAGACAAATGATTCGGTAAGCCTTTATTACCGTACTGCAGAAAATGCATCTCCTGTTGATAAAGTTTTATACAATGATGCAAAAATCAATGAAATGATGGCAGTAAAGGTTAATTTGAATCATACTACTCAGAGAATGAGTGTATGGATTGACGGAACAAGTATCGTTACTGACGCTTTCTATGCAGAAGACGCAGGTAATTTCCAGAGCATGGATCTGATAATGCGCGGAGAAAACTATCATACAGTTTCTTTGGACTATTTCAGAGTAGGTATTGCCGAGGCAACCGAAGAAGAAAAAGTTGAAATGGACTACCAATGGCTCACTTACGGTACATTTGGAAAAGAACCCCAAAATGCTGTAACAGGAAAGATATCCTTGCCGGAAACAGGAAAAAACGGAAGTGCAATTTCCTGGGGAAGCTCAAATTCCGCTGTTATAGCAACAGACGGAACGGTTACAAGACCTTCTGATGCGGACGCAGATGTTACTTTGACTGCAACAATTACACTGGGGGAAAACACCAAGACAAAGACCTTTGACATAACCGTACTTAAAGAGTCTGCGAAAAAACTTCCCACAGCAGAAAAAGGTTACCTTATTGAGGATGATATGACTGGAAACAGCTTTTCTGACAGAGTAAGTGTCCTTGGAGGAATGCCTGTTCCTACAGAAGCAGGTGCAGAGATGGCACAGGGAGATTCATTTGCTTATCTTCTCCGTAGTGACGGAAAAGGCGAAGTAAATCTTCTTGCTTTCAACTTGCAGATATCGGGAGACGGAACAGCAGTTGAATTTTATGATGATACTGAAACTGTGTGTTTCAGTCTGAAAACGCAGGATAACAGCCTTCTGGCACTTACTCGTTCTTCCGACGGTGCCGAAAATATAACCGACAAAGATTGGTCCTTATTAAAACAAGGTCTTTTTGACAGACCTGTGACTGTTGTTTTAGATCCCGTATCGGGAATATTCAGCCTTTGGTACGGCAGCGATATGTTGGCAGACGGCAGGCTTGGAGCAGAGGATTGTTCAAAAATAGATAAAATAGTCTTCCGTCAGGAAGAGGGAAGTGCTCTTATCAGCGGAATCAGGGCGTATTATCCTACTCTTGATGCAGAATCTTCCCTTAGCTTTGATGCGGCGGCAGTTACTGTAAAAGGATTAAGTTGGCAGAAAAATGACCATATCACAGAAGACTTGGATTTCCCCGAAAAAGGTGCTTCGGGAAGTCTCATAGCGTGGTCAAGTAATAACGAAAGTGTTATTACTTCCGACGGAACAGTAAACGCTGTAACAGGAGGAACTGCAACTCTTACAGCAGTATTTTCCAACGGTGAAAAGACTCTTACAAAAGAATTTGTATTTAATGTGCCTGCTTTGGGTGAGAGGGAATTCCCGGAGGTAAAGACACCTGTTTTTATAGAGAATTTTGACAAAAACAGTTCCAATGTTTTGTTGGATGATTTGACGGAAAACGGAATATATTATCTGAAGAATGAAAAAATGCATGTTCTGCGTACGGAAAATGTAAACACTGATCAGACTCGTATGGATATGTATTTTGACCAGATGCAGCAGAGCTCCAAGGGCATTTATTCTTTAGAATTTACCATTGGCAAAAGCGAGCACACCTGGGGAATGGCAGTTGTTGGCACCAAGGAGTATTTCAGAATGACATGGTACGATAACGGCAGAATGGTATTGTTCGGTGATGACACAATTCCTGAGGCAAATGTCAGCGCAGGAAACTTTACTCTTAAAAACTCACAAGGGCAGACTGCTTTCTATACAGATACCATAAAAATGCGTATTCTTATGGATACAAACCGTTCAAACTATTCATTATGGATTAACGATGAGTTGGTTGTAAAAAACAAAAGTTCACGATTCAGCAATCACGGAAATATAAAGTACATTAAGTTCTGGACGGGTGCAATTGATGCCCATATGGAGCTTGATAATGTAAAGTTTTACGAATCGTATCCTATTGCAGAGGACAGAATCCGCATGGATAAGGAATGGCTTATTCCCGAGCAGTTCTTAAATGCCAATGACCCTTCAGCAGTACATGGGTATGTAAGTCGTGATATGAATCTTCCACTGCAGGGTATTTACGGCAGTAAAATAAGCTGGACTACAAGTAATCCAGACGTAATTTCAGCAGACGGAAAGGTTATGCAAACCGATTCTCTTCAGACAGTTACACTTACTGCAACCATAGAAGCAGGCAATTTGTCAGATACAGATGAGTTTACATTTAATGTATCTCCGGTAGTTACCGAGGACAGTAGTGCTGTTGAAAAAGATTTGCAGAATCTGACGGAGGAACTTCTGTCTCCTAATGATGACCCCTCTGACGGCATAAAGCACAGTCTCAGTCTGACAGATACAGGAATGTACGGAAGTAGTATTACATGGGTATCAGATAATGAGAACTATATTACCGGAACAGGTAGAGTAACACAGCCCCGCTGTGATCAGGAGGATACGCAGGTTACTCTTACGGCAACTGTTTCAAGAGGCGGTATCACTGCGACTAAAGAGTTAACTTTTACAGTTCTTGCAGATGAAGAATTTGTAGACCCGCAGCATATGACTGATGAGGAATTTTTTGGTGTTTACAGCCTTAGTGAAAACAGATGGATTACAGAAGGAAAGTGGGACTACAGTTATAACAGTTCGATGCAAAAAATCGGTGAAGCTGTAAAAAATGCAAATGGAGATTACACAGAAGCAAAGAAACTCCTTCTTAACTATTTTCAAAATGAGCGAAAGAATACATCTACTCTTAGCTCAGGTGAGAGAAATACCGGTTGGGCAAATATGATAACCGACGGATTCCAGCATCTGCAGCGTACCGCATATTACAGAGGCGATATGACTGTAGGGAAAAAGTGGGATTCCTATGCTACGACAATAAACGCTGACGGACTTGCAAAAAGTGGAACAATGGTATTTACTGTACGAGCATGGTATAACGAGGATACATATGTGGAATTTGCACGTTCTGATGCGGAAAATGTGGCTATGCGTCCACGACTTGAGCTGACAGTAAACGGCGAGGAGCGTACATTCTATGCTTCGGATGATGCGATGGTAAGAGCCGGTGTTTACGGAAATGAAAATTACGCTGACAGCGAATATATAAAAGTTCGCAACTACGGTGAATTCTTAGGTGATGGTCTTGAACAGGGATTTATAAAATTTGACTTGTCCGAGCTTAGCGAGGAAGATACTATCAGCAAAGCAAATCTTGTGCTTTATGCCCATGCAGGTCCGGATTTTGCAGAGGAAAAGAGACTAATAATTCTTTACGAGCCTAATGCAAACTGGACAAGAGAAAATGCAATCTGGGATAATATGATCGGTTACATCTACTCGTTCAATGGTCTTCCCGACGAACCTCGTTGGGAAAACATTCCCGGATGTGATGTAGAATACTGGTCGCAGTTTACAAGATTTTATTGCTG
The DNA here is from genome assembly GCA_015068735.1 of Oscillospiraceae bacterium. Taxonomy (GTDB): domain Bacteria; phylum Bacillota; class Clostridia; order UMGS1883; family UMGS1883; genus UMGS1883. The sequence continues at coordinate 48,407 of SVJW01000003.1, read as the reverse complement.
GCCGGCTATTGCAGTTGAATATCAAATGACGGGTGATGAAACCTATGCTTATAAGGCGCAGCGTATTGTAGAAAGCTTTATTACGGACACCGGTGGCTATACAAGCGGTGATGCTTCCGGAACATATGCTGAAGACGGTATCAGAGGTATATACAACTCAGGATTGGCAGCGGCCATTAGAATACCGAACTGGCTTGATACCCTTCCGGTTCTCATAAAGAGTGAGTATGCTACGCCGGATTTCTGTACAGCATGGCTTAAAAACATCTGGGATTACGGTAACTTTATAACCTATTATCGGTCTCCTCCTAGTAACGCACTTCAGTATCAGATGCAGGCGCTTATGGATATGGCGTTACTTCTTCCTGAATTCAAGGATTCAAGAGACGGACGCAACTGGTATGCAACAAGTGTAGATACTCTTAACGAAACCATATTTACCAATACCATGAATGATGGCTCCTACTTTGAAGCAAGTGATGCCTACGGTGGCGGTGCATTAAGTGAGTTTGTGGCATTCAAAAGAGACATGATGTCAGGCGGAATAGGCGTTTCTGAGGAATATGACCAAAGACTTCACGACCTTGCTTACTATCAGGCATTGTTATACTCAACGGATGGCGTAAACCCACAGTATGGTGACTCAGGTCTGGGAAAAAGAGATGCATCTGCTTATACTCAGATTTATAAGTGGTTTGATGATAAGGAACTTGAGTATATCGTTACATTCGGAAAGAGCGGAAAGGAACCTTCATGGACTTCAAGAGCGTTTACCGATTCAACCGTTGCAACCCTCAGAGCAAACTGGTCAAAGAACAGTCCGTGGCTCTTTACTCAGGCAAGAGGCGGCGGTCCTCACGGACACGAAGATTATAACGCAATAGTGCTTAGAGCATATGGCAGAACTCTTCTTATAGACTCAGGATATTTCAGCTATGCAAAAGATGACCCGTATAGTGTATACGGTGATTCAACCAAGGCACATAATACTGTACTTGTTAATGATACATCGCAGCAAAGCTTCTACAATGCTGAAGATAAAAGGGCAACCTACGGCACAACAAACGAGTTTGTGACTAATAGTGCCTTTGACTATCTCAGCCAGACAACTCCCAACAACCCCGGAGTAAATCATACAAGAATAATTACGTTTATTAAGCCGGGATTGTTTATTGTGTCTGACCTTATGGAACCGGAGGATAACTCTGTACGAAATAACTATAAGCAGATATGGCATATGTACCCCGAAGCAAAAATTTCTATTTCGCCGGATTCAGATATAGTACGTTCAAATTACACTTCGGGATCAAATGTTATTTTGGCATCGGCAGACGGAAATACTGTTGAGACTAAGAAAGAGCTTGGCTGGTGTGCAAGAAGCTATGCCAAGGTTGAAGAGGCACCTTTTGCATACTTTGAAAAAGTAGCTGCAGGCACAACCTCTCTTGATACTGTTATTATGCCTACAAATGACGATACCACGGCTTCAGTTACAGCGCAAAAGCTGTCCTCAAGAACAAACACCACAGCAATAAAGATTGATATGGTACAGTACGGCAGTGCATTTACCGGCTATTTCTATCTAAGCCATGATGGTGAGGGTGGTTCTTTCGGCCCCTATGAAACCGATGCACAGCTTGCATATGTACAGCTTGATGCAGAAGGAAATGTATGCGGTATTCTTGTAAAAGACGGTAGTTTTATAAAAGAGAGCGAAAGCGGAAGTGTTGTATTTGAATCAGATCAGCAGCATAATGATGTTTATGTTGATATGACAGGTACAAACACCTACATCACAGGCGATGCTCAGAAGCTTACCAATACAAGAATTCTTCATACTAAACAGCCCAAGAAAGTATTTATAAATAATGTTATTACAACGTACAATGCAGCAGAAAACTATATATCAAGCTTTGGTAACGGAGAACAGAATGGTACAGATTCTCAGGGACAAGGCAAGGTTGAAGGAATTACCGGTGCCGGCGGAGGTGGCGGTGGAGGAGATGAAGATAAAACTCCCGACGAAGCCCCCGAAGAGCCAAAAGAACCGGAAACAACAGATCCGGATGAAAGCGAAAGCAGTGTATTTGCCGATGTTACAACCCATTGGGCAAAGGAAAACATTGAAGAAATGCAGAAAAAAGGTGTTGTAAACGGTGATGCCGACGGCTTATTCCATCCCGACAGAAATATTACAAGAGCGGAATTTGTAGCTATCGCAGTCCGTTCACAAGGCTGGAATGAAAAGAGCTACAGAGGTAGATTTACCGATGTGAAGAAGGATGCCTGGTATGCTGATATTGTGCAGACAGCATTGGATTACGGCATTATTTCAGCAGATAACAATTTCCGACCGGATGATCCTATCACACGTGAGGAAATGGCAAAGATTATTTCCATAATAAGTAATACGGACAACGAATTTTCCTCAAGTGCCGAAATTCCATATACAGATTTAAGTGAAATTTCACAATGGGCAATTGATTATGTTCGTTATGTAACAGATACCGGTCTTATGCAGGGAAGAAACAATGGAAGTTTTGACCCAAAAGCAAATGCAACCCGCGCAGAATCGGCAGCAGTTATAAGCCGTATGCTCAAGAAAAACAGCGATTCATAAGTGAAAGGAATTGATAAAATGAATATGCTGACCGATGAAGAAAAAAGTTGGATAGATAGTTTGTGGGGAAAGCTTGACCAAAAGCTTTCCCGCGCAAGCATCAGCGCCTATGACAAAATACCCTACACAACAGTGGACGGTGTGTACGATGATGTGAAAAAAGACGGAATAATCCGATGGACAAACGGATTCTGGCCGGGTCTTATGTGGCTTATGTACGTGGGAACAGGAAAGGACTGCTATAAGAAAACGGCACGGCACGCAGAAGAGCTTCTTGATGAAGCCTTTAAGACGCCCCAGATGCTTCACCATGATGTAGGCTTTATGTGGCACATCTCAAGCGGTGTTAATTATAGACTTACTAAAGACAAATGTGCTGAAAGCAGAAATTATCTTGCGGCACAGCTTCTTGCTGCGCGTTATAATCCTGAATGTGGCTTTATATGCGCGTGGAACGGGAAAGATATGTGCGGATGGACAATAGTTGATTCAATGATGAATCTTCCTCTCTTGTATTGGGCATCTGAGGAATACGGCGACCCAAGGTATAGAAAAATAGCCGAAAAACACGCAGACTGGGTTATAAAGAAGCATCTTAGAGAAGACGGCTCTTTATATCACATAGTCTGTTCAGATCCCGACACAGGAGAATTTATAGAATACAGGCCGGGCGGCGGATATGACGTGAACGGTTCATGGTCAAGGGGTCATGGCTGGGCATTGTACGGATTTACTTTAAGCTATATCCATACAAAAGAAATCCGTTACCTCGAAACAGCGGAAAAAATAGCAACCTATGTAGCGGCAGAGCTTGAAAAAAACGGGATGCTTCCCGTTGTGGATTTTAAAGCGCCGGAAAAGCCCTGCGATTCCACAGCAGGTGCAATACTCGCTTGTGGCTTTATTGAGCTTGCAAAGGCGACAGAAAACTATAAGTACCTGAATACGGCACTGAAACTTATCAAAGTTCTTGAAGAAAACTTCTGTGATTGGAGTGAAGAGGAACAGTCGGTACTGCAACATGGAGTTGAATCTTATTTCCCTGAAGAAAGACAAAAAGGGCACCATATAATTTATGGGGATTATTACTTTGCAGAGGCAGTATACAAATTAAAAGGTTTTGAACCGCTGTTTTGGTAAACACAGGAATTGAGAGGTAGATTTAAATGAGAAAAATGATAAAGGGAATATCGGTATGTAATCCTGTAGATATTGAAAGAGATTATCTGATGTATACAGTTGATTACGCTATAAAGCACGGCATAGAACATATGCAGTTTATCGGACCGATACATAATCCTGAAAAGGGCAATATCGACGGGATGACAATTTACCGTAAATATAGCTGCTTTAATATATCAAAGGATATGGAGTTTGTTTATAATACTATAAGATATGTGAACGAAGCCTGTAAAAAAGCACATGATGCAGGTATAAAGACATATGTATGGCATCACGAGCTTGAAGTACCTCCTAATTTCATAGAAGTTTATCCTGAAATCTGTAATTCTTATGGAGATGTTGAGGTAACTCATCCGATTATCCGTGATTTCCTTGAAAATAAGCTGCAGGACTTTTTCAGCGAATATCCGCTTATCGACGGAATTATTCTGACTTTGCATGAAACAAGGATTCCGCTTCTGAAACTTAAAAACCAGAAGCTTCAGAAAAAAGACCGCGTAAAATATATAACGGAGATTCTTTATGATACCTGTAAGGCGTTGGGAAAAGAGCTTATTGTTCGTACTTTTGCAAGTATAGAAGAAGATTATGAAATGATGCTTCAGGCTTTTGAGGAAATTTCCACCGACCTTCTTGTTATGGATAAATGGACCCAGTTTGACTGGAGCCTGACTGCTCCCAATAACACGTTTTTCCATAAGGTGAAGAATAATCCGCTTTTTGTTGAAACTGACATTTTCGGTGAGTTTTTTGGCAAGGGCAGACTTCCTCTCATGCTTAAAGAGCATATAAAGGAAAAATTTGAATATTGCGAAAAATTTAATCCTGCAGGTTATGTGTCCAGAATTGACCGTGGAGGTTGTGATCCCTTTGGGGAAGTAAATGAGGTTAATATCAACATTATGAATGCTTGTATGAGTGGTGAAAATGTTGACGATGCAATAGAAAGCTTTTTCAAAGAAAAATATCCCAAAGCTGCAAAAGAAGTTATGAATCTAATGGAAAAAACCGAGCATATACTTCGTAAGATAATATATCTTAAAGGTTATTATTTCAGCGAACTCAGTGCTTTTCCGTCTCTTAATCACAGCAAAAACCATTTTTATTTTGAAATGATGAGGAATAATTATGATATAGCATCGGATGAGTGGTTTGTCCCGAAAAACTGGGAAAGAGGAAGTATTGAAAGTGTAATTTTCGAGAAAGAAAGTGCGGCGAAGGAATCAGCCGAGCTTTTTGAACAGTTTGAAGCATTAAAGGGAAAGATAGAAGAAAACGATTATCAGAACCTGTGGGAAAAATTTGCGAACCTTAAATACGTTGCGGCAATATGGTGTGAGCTTGCAAAGAGCTTTATATATTACACAAAATATTTTGAAACAAGTGATATTAAGTATAAAAATGAACTTGTAGAAACAGTGGAAAAGCTTCGCGTATTAAACAATGAGGGAAAGCAGATTCTGGGGAACAGATTTTATTGTACACAGCTTAACCTTTTTGATGATACAGACAATTCAGCAGAACTTGTGAAGAATTTTACCGAGGAGCTTATGCAGACATTTGAAGCAGAAGAAAAACAGGTAAAAGAACTTGATTCAAAAAAACTTACCGATTATGTAATATGCGGAGGAGCAACCGAAGGTCATAAGATTCAAAAAGAAGTTAATTTCAGTGATACATTCTTAATTGACGGTTGTATTTGCCGTATCCCCGGAAGCGGACGCGGAACTAACTGGAGCACCGTAAATGCACACGGTTGGTTCAGCTATCTGGTAAAGATAGTACCAAATTATAAAAATACAATAAGAATTTCTGCAGGAAGTACAGGAACAAGCACAGATGTGAAAATTACTGTAGGTAACAATGAGTTCAAATTTTACGGAGAACCTTCGAAAAATGCAGAATTTATAATCAACTATGTTTCGAATGAGAATGAAAATTATGTAAGAATAAGATTTGATAGAATTTCACCAAATACTCCCCATATTTATACAATAGAAATAATGAGGTGAAGTAACTATGATAAAAAGTAAAGAGCAAATTAGTATTTGCACTGAAAACAATAACAGAGGAGATATTAAACTTTACCTGTCAGATCTTGCTGATTTTGAAAACAGAAATTCTAAACTTCGTACATTTGCACACGCTGTGTTAAAGTCAGGTGAAGAAGTTGAATTTCATATTCATCAAGGAGAGAGTGAGAGTTATTATGTTTTGTCAGGAAAAGGTTTATACAACGATAATGGAGAGATGGTTGAAGTAACAAAAGGAACTGTAACATTTACCCCCTCCGGAAGTGGGCATGGTATAAAAAATATTGGCAATGAAGATTTGGAATTTATTGCTCTTATTGTTTTAGATTAAACTAATATCAAGAAAAGGAGTTTTTAAAATGGCAGAAAAAGAAATCGTAATGAACGGTACAGGTATTGAGGAAATCGGTTTCCCCGGTTGGCCTCAGTTCGCACCGGAAACATTTGAAGAAATAGCAAATCCCCTTAAAGAGGGTAAGGTAAGCTACTGGACAGGTAAAAGAGGTATGCAGTTTGAAGAAATGTTTGCCCAGTGGATGGGTGCAAAAATGGCAATTTCCTGTACTAATGGTACAGCCGCACTTCACATTGCTCTTGCAAGCTTAAACATCGGACCGGGAGATGAAGTTATCGTTCCCTCTTACTCATTCATTGCATCTTCCTTCTCCGTTGTTCAGGCAGGTGCTATTCCCGTATTTGCAGATGTAACAGACGACCACACAATTGACCCCGATTGCATCGAAGCACTTATCACAGAGAGGACAAAGGCTATTATCGTTGTTCACCTTTACGGTGTTGTTGCTGATATGGGTCCCGTCCTTGAAATCGCAAAGAAACACAATCTTAAGGTTATTGAAGACTGTGCACAGTGTATTGGTGGCGAATACAAGGGCATCAAGGCAGGTCTTATCGGTGATGTTGGTTGCTTCTCATTCTGTCAGTCCAAGCACTTTACAACAGGTGGCGAAGGCGGTATGGTTGTTACCAACGATGAGGAAACCGGTTGGGAATGCCGTTCCTTCCGTGACCACGGTTATGATGTAAAAGCAAGAATGAATATGCTTGCACTTGAAGAAAAGCTCCCCTACATTCACAGAAGAGTAGGTTTCAACTACAGAATGACAGAAATGCAGTCTCTTATCGGTATTAACGAGCTTAAGAGATTTGATAACTGGAACCTTGCAAGAAGATTTAAGTATGCAAAGATGTATGATGAAGCTTTCGCAGGTATGAAAGGTATCAAGGCGCTTCCCGTAAACACAGAGGAAAGAAAGAACTCCTACTGGTGGTACCCCATGCTTGTTGACCTTGATGTTCTTGACTGTGATGCTCCTGTAATTCTTAAAGAGCTTGCAGCAGCAGGCACACCTTGCTATGGTATTCAGTGGCCGGAAGCATACGAGGAAGAGGCTTATAAGAAGCATAACGGTTTCGGCTCTGCTAAGTTCCCCTTTGAATCAGAAGAATATACTAACAAAGATTCCGTTCAGTATGACAAGGTTTACTGCAAAAAGGCTAATTCCCTTCGTGCTGAAACAGTATGCTTGTTCCTCCATCCCTCTTGGGAAGAAGAACACATCAATAGATGTATTGACAGTTTCAAGGAAACTATTGCAAAACATATTAAATAACATTGTAAAAATATAGCGAGGAGAAAACAAATGGATTTATGGAAAAATCTTCCTGTTGGTTATGAAATTATGCCGACAATTGAATACTATAAAGCAGAAAAGAAATATACCGATGCGGTATTCATTGTGTTTGCGGGTGGTGGTTACGACCATCTTGCAAAACACGAGGGGGAAGGCTATGCGAAACTGTTCAATGTGTGGGGCGCTGATGCTTTTGTGGTAAATTACAGTTTGTCACCAACGACTTTCCCTGCGCAGATAAACGATGCCAGAAGAGCTGTGCAGTTTGTAAGAGCCAATGCAAAAGAATATGAAGTAAATCCTGAAAAAATAATAGCAGTAGGCTCATCTGCCGGTGGCCATCTTGCTGCGACACTTTCGACGTATAAAGAAGCTACCGAATGTTCTGAAATTGATGAGATTAGTAAAATCAACTTTTTTCCTGATTATCAAGTCCTCTGTTACCCTGTAATAGATTTAATAAACGAGGGTATCACTCATAAAGGATCTATGATGAATTTGTTAGGAGAGAATTACAGCGAAGAATTGATGACACAATTAAGCCCGCAAATAGCGTGCAACGAAAATACGCCTCCTGCTTTTATCTGGCATAATGCAGACGATGAAGTAGTTCATGTATATAACAGCATAAACTATGCAAAAAACCTTATAAAATTCAACGTGCCCGTAGAATTACACTTATTCCCCAACGGAGGACACGGCGTGGGAATAGCTTCCAACAAACATTCAGGACAATGGACAGAGCTTTTGTTCAGGTGGTTACGGGAAATGAAGATTTATTAATGTGAGCCACTCTTAACCAGAAATAGTTATTGAAATTTATTGTTGAATAAAATATAATAACTATGTTGAATTGAAGATTTGTACAGTATCGGAGAAATATACAAGCGTTACTTTGGAAGGAAGAAGTTGATTTGCATATGTCGGAAAAAAACAATGTTGTTGAAATTAAAAATTTGACTAAATTTTATGGCAATAACAAAGCTCTTGACAATATATCTTTTGGTGTTGAAAATGGAGAGATTATGGGCTTTTTGGGGCCGAACGGTGCCGGAAAAAGTACGACTATGAACATCATATGCGGATGTGTCAGTCCAAGTAGCGGTAATGTGACTGTAGGCGGTTTTGACATATTGGAAAATCCAAAAGAAGTAAAAAAGAGAATCGGTTATTTGCCGGAAATTCCGCCACTGTATCTCGATATGACGGTAAATGAGTATCTGAACTTTGTATATGATCTTAAAAAAGTTCCTTTTGACAGGGAAGAACATCTCCAAAGTGTAATGGAACGCGTGCAAATTTATGACAAAAAGAACAGACTTATAAAAAATCTCTCAAAGGGTTATAAACAGAGAGTTGGTCTTGCCCAGGCACTTGTCGGAGATCCTGAGGTTCTGATTCTTGATGAACCTACGGTAGGACTTGACCCAAGGCAGATTATTGAAATCAGAAATGTAATTAAAACGCTGGGCAAAAACAGAACGGTTATCCTCAGCACCCATATTTTGCAGGAGATTGAAGCAGTGTGTGACAGTGCAACCATTATTGCAAACGGTAAAATTGTTGCAAATGGAACTCTTGATGAAATATGTAAAAGTGCAGGCGGTAAAGACGAATTCATTATCGGAATAATAGGGGATAGCCAAACAGCTTACAACGTACTTAGTTCCATGCCCAATGTCAGACGGTGTGATATTTCAAAAAAGGAGGACAATGTAACTGAATTCGTGGTTGAACAGTTGTCGGATGCGGATATACTTGCTTCATTGACGAGTGAAATGGCAAAAAACAATTTGGCTATTGCATCTTTAAGAAGTGTAAATCCTACTCTTGAAGAAGTGTTTATAAAGCTTACTAATACCGATGCATTACCTTTGAATGGCGGGGAGGTAGAATCAGATGATAGCAGTATTTAAAAAAGAATTAAAAAATTATTTTATTTCCCCCATAGGATACATATTTGTAGCTGTGTTTACCTTTTTTGCATCCATGTTTTTTTCAGGCGGTATACTTGCGAGCAGAAAAGCAGACATCAGCCTTATGTTTTCTGATATAAATATTATTTATCTTTTTCTTGCAGCACTTCTTACTATGAGACTGCTTTCAGAGGAGAAGAATAAAAAGACGGATCAGCTTCTGCTTTCTTCTCCGGTAAGTATAACCGGAATTGTAGTGGGCAAGTATCTTGCTGCAATGGCAGTTTTCGGTGTTACAATGCTGATTTCACTTGTTTATCCGTGGATTATGTTTAAATATGGAGAACCGGCCCTCAGTGAGGTTATAGGTTCTTATATAGGCTTTATCCTTTTGTGGGGTGCATTTATTTCTGTAGGTATATTTATTTCTTCACTTACCGAAAGCCAGGTTATTTCAGGTGTGTTTACGTTTGCGTCACTTCTGCTCATCTATTTTATTTCATGGTTTGAAGTGAGTATAGAAAATACTCTTATTCGTGAAATTATAGGCTGGCTATCTCTTTTAGGCCGTTACGGAGAATTTCAGGCAGGAATACTTAATATAGAGAATGTAATTTATTATCTGAGTTTTATATTTGTATTTCTTTTTCTCACAGTAAGGGTAATAGATAGAAGACGCTATAGCTGAGAAGGGGTGAAGAAAATGAAGAGAATAAAATTGAAAATGGGACTCACCTCAGCTGTAATAACCGTAGTTGTAATTGCGTGTGTAATTCTTTTGAATTCTATAGTTGCGCTTATAGGAGACAAAGTTTCTCTTTCAATTGACCTTACAAGGGACAAGATTTATGAGTTTTCAGAACAGACAAAGAGTTTGATGAAAGAGCTTGATTCGGAGATAAACGCCTATTGTCTTATTCCGGAGGGAACTGAGAGTGAATATGTGGATTATGTTAAAGCGTATCTGGAAAAGTACAAAACTCTCAGTGATAAGTTTAAGGTTAAATATATAGACCCATATGAAAACCCTATGTTTATGCAAAATTATAACGATGGGGAAAACCAGGCAAATATAGGCTCTGTAATTATTGAAAACGGTGACAAGTTCAAGGTTATTACCTTTGACCAGTTGTATACTGAGGATAATGTGACAAACACTATCCGAATTGATATGGAACGTAAAGTTACAAATGCCATTATGAGCGTTACGGGAAAAATGGCAACATCGAAGATTTACTTTACAGAAGGGCATAATGAGGCTGATGCGCAGTATCTTCAATATCTTTTGTCAAATGAAGGGTATTTGTGTGACACTGTAAGTGTTTCGGTAAACGGCATACCTGAAGATGCAGACATAATTTTTTCTGTTTTGCCTGTTTTAGACTATACTGCAGAGGAAAGAGACGCGCTGGATAAGTTTATGGACAGGGGAGGAAAATTTATTCTTGTGGCAGATCTTCAGATGCCTCTTATGGAAAAATTAGATTCTTACCTTGACGAATGGGGAATTAAACTTAACCGCGATTTTGTAATAGAAACAGACGGAAGCAGTGCCCTTTCTGCGGGAACAGGTATGCCTGTACCTGTGGCAAAACTACAGGAACATGTTATTACACAGAAGCTTGTGGATTCTAAAATTCCGCTTCCAATGCCCAGCGCAACGAGTTTTTCTATATCGATACCAAAGAACGGAGCAAGTGTAAAGACGCTTTTGATGACGTCTGAAAAGGCATACGGAAAGACAAATCTCAACTCCACAGTCGTAGAAAAAGAAGACGGTGATACAGAAGGCCCGCTTTGCCTGGCGGCTATTTCGGAAAAATACGGCGAGAAACCTTCTGCGTTAATGGTAATAGGATCACCCTATGCTGTTCTGACATCGTTAGTTACGGAAGGCTCTTACTTAAACGGCGACTTTATATTGAATAGTATAAATTATCTCAGCGGAAGCGAAGCTGCAATATCTATAAGAGCAAAGCAAGTCAGCCCCGAAATCATGGTTATGACACAAGAACAGGTCGATACAGCAGTAATTATACTTCAATATGTGCTTCCTTTAGTTATTATTGCTATAGGTCTTGTTATCTGGATCAGAAGAAGGTTTAAATAAGGTGTGAATCAATGAAACGAAATATTAAAATAATCATAGCATCGTCTCTGGTTCTGATTCTCCTGTTGGGTGGATATTTTTTCATTCAAAAATGGGATCCTGATATAAAAAAAGAACAGGACAATGTGCCTGTCGTTCCGGATACAAACATAGAGTACGCTATGGATATTAATTCCGGAGATATTGCGTCTGTAAAAATCAGTACAGGGGAGACTTCCTATACAGTAAAAAACGGTGAGACTGTTACAATTGAAGGCTACTCCAGTCATATAATGGATTCTTACAAGCTGTCATCTGTATTTTATAACGTAAGCTCTGTTACAATAAGTCGCAGAATGAAAGATTATACAGGAAATCTCTCCGATTACGGATTGGAAAACACCAAAAAAAGTGTTGCTGTCCTGATGAATGACGGAACTGAGTACAATCTTCTCATAGGAAACAACACAAATTTTGACGGTGAGTACTACGCTATGCTTGAGGGTGTAGACAGCGTGTTTACATTATCTTCTTATGACGTGGAAAATCTTATAAAAGACCCATCTGAAATGCGTAGTACGGATATCTGTACACTTAGTGCTGACAGTACAATGTCTTTTACAATTAAAAAGAAAGGTCAAAAGGAATTAAGCGTAAAGTACGATGAAAATTTTGTACCAACAAATGAGTATGTGTTAGCGTCATATCTGATAACCTATCCCTATGATAATGTAATTGCATCTTTGGATAAGCTTAAGCCTCTTTTTGAGTCTATCACACCCCTTATCGCAGACAGTATTGTTGAGGAAAACCCTAAGAATCTTTCTTTGTATGGTCTTGATAAACCCTACGAGCTTGAAATTACAGACAATAAGGGAACGAAAACGACCGTAAAAATGGGAAACTACGGCGAAAACGGTAATGTTTATCTTATGTGTAACGATACTCCCGTAGTATATCTTGCACAATGTCCGTTTTACGAAATCGTAAAGGATGTTAAGGTAGAGGAGTATGTTGAAAAATTTATACAGCTTTTTAACATCAAAACGGTGGGAAAAATAGTAATTACGGCAGACGGAGAAGAGCACACCCTGTTAAATGTAAAAGACGGGGGTGGTTATAAGGTTGACGGAGAAACCGTGACCGAGGCAGATTTTAAAGAGTTATACCAGCTTATAATTGGTGTTACAGCAGCAGATTTTACAAATGATGCGGCAACAGGAACAGAAAAATGCACTTTCACTTTCCATTTTAATGACGGAACAAAGAAGGACTTTGCATACTACATTTACAATGATCGTTACAGTATTGTAAAAGCTGATAACGGTATGACTTGTCTTGTCCTCACAAAAAGTCTGGATAATATTTTAACAAAACTTAAATAGGACAAAGAACAGAGGACTTCCATAGCGGAAGTCCTCTTTACTTTGCGTTTTTACATATAAGATTCAATAACTTATATATACATATATCATCCTTTCAAATTTTTGCTTACACTTTTATCTATGTATTTATCTAATTCTTTTCGGGGAATCTTCCACGTTCTTCCTATGCAGAAAGCCCCTAATTCACCGCTTTTTAAAAGACGATATATTGAGTTTTCTCCAATACCTAAATAATCCATAGCTTCGTATGCCGTCAGTACATCATAATCGTTTTGAAACATGATGCAACAACTCCTTTCAGTTAGTATATTTAAATGTTGTTGTTTTTCCTTTTTATTCGGTTTCTAATCCTCTGAAAATATATATCATATCTATGAAACTGTATATCGGAGGTGTTGATATATTTAACAATCAAAAATTCATAACACGAGGTGTAGAGGAAGAGATTCCCATCTCACTCCAACTACTTATGTGGGAGATGATACACAATCTGCCTGTAGAGAGCCAAAACAATTAACGACGAAGACGATTTTATAATGCGGATTTCCGCCTCTGCTGTGTTAAAATGCTCGCAAATATGAGAAAATATTTGCTCCGCTTTTGCCTTGCAGAAACAAAAATCTGCTATTCTAAAATTCTTCGACCTTAAACGTAAGAGATTTTGAACAGATTTCGGTGCGGAGGATGAAATAAGGCTTTGTGCCTTATAAAGACGACAAGCCGTAAGATGCCGAAATCTCACCGCTTAAGGCGCCTGCGTTGTTGATTGTTTTGGCTCAGACTATCTACAGGTTTTTTCTTTGTCTGAAAAAGATGGAAAACAACTAATCATTCATACTCAGGAAGAGCCTGAATATGAAAAAGAGTATGTGTTAAACATAACGCCAATTACTACAGGAAAGGTCTTTGTAATTGACGATAACACACACTCAACTATGCTAATGAACTACGAATACTGAGGAGGAAACAAAATGAAACACGGAACCTTAGTATGGAATATAAGAGAAAGCTCGGTCAGCTGCTTGAGAATTTATTATAGTTATATTCCGGATATAGTAATTCCGCCCTGCAAACACGTAGGGCGGGATGTTTTTATGGCTCAGTTATATGTTTTGTTGGTATGGGTTTCTCTGAAAACCTTGTCTTTTTCATAAGCAAGGGCTTCGTTTAATCCTTCCATAATCCCGGAAAACAGGTCGATGTTTTCAAAATTACTGTCTATTTCTTCTATTGTCAAAGAAGATTCGAAATGAATTTCAGACATAGAATCACCCCTCCTGAAATGTATACAGATTGTTTATTTCTTCTATTCTTTCTCTTCCAACTTGAGCGAGCCACATCTTAAATGGTTCTGCTTTTAGTGAGGGGATAGACTGAATGATGCGGAGTAACTGTTCAGTATCAGCTACATCGGTAAGTCTTTTTTTGCCATCAGTTGCAGTCATCTTCAAACCGTGACAATTTGTCACGGTTTCATTTCCTTCGGCTTTTAATCTCTGTTTCAGCTTTCTCCAATATGCTGTTGGATCTTTGCTATCTGTTAAAACAGATACCACATCAACAACTGAAAAATACCATTCTTCGGTTTCTTCGTTCCATGCGGTTCGGATTTTTTTATCTTCAAATATCTGAATCTTATCATTATTATCCATAATAAGTCCTCCAATAATGTCTTGATAGAATTTTACCACATATTAAAGCAAAATTCAATTATTTGCGTGAAAAACACCTTAAAACAGAGTAAAAAACACTCTTTCGGAAATTTGTTAGAAAATTGTTAGAAAGCACACTTTTTTAGAAAAATTGAAGACATAATAAAAATCGCTTAACCCTAATGGTTAAGCGATTTCTTTTGGCGTGCTTGAAGGGATAGCGTTGCTGCGCATCGCCTTGCTCGACGACCGCACATAAATGTGCAGTACCCGTCTTCGCATCAACTTCGCTAAAAACGATTGCCAATCGTTTTTTTAACGCTCGTTGCCCTCTCAGGGTTCGAATCCCCTTGAAAATAAACAAAAAAAGAACAGATATTCACTAAAGTAAATACCTGTTCTTTTTGGCGTGCTTGAAGGGATTCGAACCCCTGACCCTTTGGTTCGTAGCCAAATACTCTATCCAACTGAGCTACAAGCACATTTATCAAACTGCAACGATTATAATAACATATGTTATCTGAAATTGCAAGCATTATTTTTTATTTTTTTCAAAATTCTTACTCTTATTCGTCATTTACATTGACAAACTGTTTTTCTGAGTGGTATACTAACAATAATATAATGGAAAGAGTTCCGTTTTTGAAAAGAGGTTATGACTATGAAAAATTACAAAATAGGTACTAAATGTATTCAGGCAGGCTACACTCCGAAAAACGGTGAGCCCCGTCAGATACCCATTTATCAGAGTACTACATTCAAATATGATACAAGCGAAGAAATGGGCAAACTTTTCGACCTGGAGGCTTCCGGTTACTTTTACAGCAGATTGCAGAATCCTACCAATGACTGCGTAGCAGCACGCATTGCGGCTCTTGAAGGCGGCTCTGCGGCTATGCTTACATCCAGCGGTCAGGCGGCATCTTTCTACAGCGTATTCAACATTGCTTCCTGCGGTGATCATGTTGTTTCCTCCTCTGCTATCTACGGTGGAACATTCAACCTTTTTGCCGTTACAATGAAGAGAATGGGCATCGAATTTACTTTCGTTGCTCCCGACTGTAGCGATGAAGAACTTGAAGCGGCATTCCGTCCTAACACAAAGGCCGTATTTGGCGAAACTATTGCAAACCCTGCCCTTGATGTTCTTGACATTGAGCGTTTTGCGAAGGTTGCACACGCACACGGTGTTCCGCTGATTGTTGACAATACTTTTGCAACGCCTATCAACTGCCGTCCCATCGAGTGGGGTGCAGATATTGTCATCCACTCCACAACCAAGTATATGGACGGTCATGCAAGTGGCGTAGGCGGATGTATCATAGATTCCGGTAAGTTCGACTGGACAAAGTACCCCGATAAATTCCCCGGACTCTGCACTCCCGATGACAGTTACCACGGCGTTACTTATACTGAACGCTTCGGACTTGAGGGCGCTTATATAACAAAGGCTACTGCACAGCTTATGCGTGATCTTGGTTCTATTCAGTCTCCTCAAAATGCTTACCTTGTAAACTTAGGACTTGAAAGCTTGCAGGTAAGAATGGCTCGCCATTGCGAAAATGCTCAGGCAGTTGCCGAATATCTTAAAAATCATGAAAAAATCACATGGGTACGCTTCTGCGGGCTTGAGGGTGATAAGAACTATGAGCTTGGACAGAAATATCTTCCAGGCGGCTCCTGCGGTGTAATTTCTTTTGGCGTTAAGGGTGGAAGAACTGCGGCAGAAAAGTTCATGAAGAATCTTAAGCTTGCATCCATTGAAACCCATGTGGCAGACTCTAAAACTTGCTGTTTGCACCCTGCAAACGCAACTCACCGTCAGATGAATGACGATGAACTCCGTGCAGCAGGCGTTGCTCCCGACCTTATCCGTTTTTCTTGCGGACTTGAGGAGCATGAGGACATTATTGCTGACATTCAGCAGGCGCTTGAAACTATCTGAAGCGAGGTGGCACCATGCCCATAAAAATACCCAATAAACTTCCCGCGGCAAAAGTACTTGCCAATGAGAATATATTCGTAATGAACGAAAAAAGAGCAGCTACCCAGGATATCCGTCCCCTTCGTATCGGAATTCTGAACCTGATGCCCACAAAAATCGAAACAGAAACACAGCTTGCCCGTCTTTTAGGTAACACACCTCTTCAGGTAGAGGTGGAGCTTGTTCAGGTAAGCTCGCATAAGTCGAAAAACACTTCCGAAGAGCATATGCTGGCATTTTACAAAACCTTTGACGAAATCAAGGACCAGAAATTCGACGGCTTCGTAATAACAGGTGCTCCTGTTGAGAAAATGGCATTTGAAGAGGTGGATTATTGGGAAGAGCTTTGTACCATTATGGAATGGACAAAGACCAATGTTCACTCCACATTCCACATTTGCTGGGGTGCGCAGGCGGCTCTCTACTACCATTACGGAATACAGAAATACCCCTTGGAGGAGAAGCTTTCGGGCGTATACCGTCATAAGGTGGTTTATAAAAACCCTATGCTTATGCGTGGCTTTGACGATGAATTTATGGTTCCGCATTCAAGGCATACTACGGTAAAAATCGAGGATGTAAAAAAGTGCAAGGATATTAAAATCCTTTCTGTTTCCGATAAGGCAGGGCTTTACGCTGCTGCAACCTCAAAGGGAAAGCAGATTTTCATAACAGGACACAGCGAATACGACCGTGACACGTTGAAAAAAGAATATCTCCGTGACGAAGCGGCAGGTATGAATCCTAAAGTCCCCGAAAATTATTTCCCCGACGATGACCCAACAAAGGATCCTATTGTAACATGGAGAGGACACGCAAACCTTATCTATTCCAACTGGCTTAACTACTTTGTATATCAGAGTACACCTTTCGATATTACGGAAATAAAGTAAAACAGGACGGAGCCTATTGTGCTCCGTCTTAAATTTTATCTCCACTTGACAAAAAATATAATTATGCTATAATATAGGCGTAAAACTTTAGTTTTGCGAAATCTACATAACTTTAAAGGAGTGATTGTCCTAATGGACGGGAGTAACGGGAGTAGTAGCACACCGGTATTCGTATTAGTAATTATTGTGCTTATTGCACTCAGCGCATTTTTCAGCGCATCGGAAACTGCACTTTCATCTTATAACAAAGCGAAGATGAAAAGTGAAGCGGAAGATAAAAAAGGAAAAAAGGCACGCCGAGTTCTCAAAATCGGCGAAAATTATGAAAAACTGATATCTACGATACTTATTGGTAATAATATCGTAAATATAGTAGCAACATCTATTGCTACACTTCTTTTTACAAGCCTTATTGATGATCCGGCACTTGCGGCAACAGTATCAACGGTTGTAATGACATTGGCTGTACTGACCTTCGGCGAAATCACACCCAAGACAATTGCAAAGCGTACCGCAGATGGATTTTCAAAAAAAGTTTCAGGGCCTATTGAATTTTTGATGACAGTTTTCACACCTTTTACGGCAATTTTCAACCTGTGGCAAAAATTTATTATGAAATTTGTCAAAGGTGAAGAAGTTTCGGTGACAGAGGATGAAATAATAACCGTTGTTGAGGAAGCAGCCGAAGGCGGAGAGATTGATGAACAGGAGAGTGAACTTATTAAGAATGTAATTAAGTTCAGCGATCTTGACGTAAATGACATTCTGACGCCCCGTGTTGACGTGGCGGCTGTTGATATAAGCTGGGACAGAGAGCGTATTGCTCAGGTCTTTGCCGAGACGGAATTTTCCAGACTTCCTGTTTATGAGGAAACAATAGATAATGTTGTGGGCATCCTTTATCATAAGGATTTTTCAAACCATGGAAGCACAGATGTAGGGCAGCTTGTAAAACCTGTTAAGTTCATATTCTCATCAATGAAGATTTCAAGACTTCTCAGACTTTTCCAGGAAAGCAAATGCCATATGGTAGTCGTAAATGATGAATATGGCGGAACCGAGGGTATTGTAACCTTGGAAGATGTTATTGAATCCCTTGTAGGAGAAATTTATGACGAACATGACGAGGTTGTCGAGGATATAATAAAGATTTCTGACGACAAGTATCGCGTTTTAGGAAGTACAAGTATAGACAAATTCCTCGAAACCTTCGAGCTGGAGCTTGAGGAAGAGGATGACGATTCAGATATAACTACCGTCAGCGGATTTGCGGCGCATAACTTGGAAAAAATTCCTGATGAGGGCGATATATTTGAACATGAAAACCTTAAAATTACCATTACCAAAACAGATAGCAACCGTGTTTTGGAAGCGGTGGTACAGGTTTTCCCAAAAGAAGAAGAACCGGAAGACGAATAATATTGAGAGGGAAAAATACACGGTATTTTTCCCTCTTTCATAAAAAAGGAGGGGTTATTATAAAAAAAACTCTCAAATTTGTTTTTGATATTATTGGCAGAGTAAGAAAGGACCGTGTAGGTGCACTCAGTGCACATGCTGCCTTTTTTATGATGGCTTCGTTTGTCCCTTTTATAATGCTGCTTATAAGTGTAATAAAATATCTTCCCATTGAGGAAGGAAAACTCCTCAGTCAGGTGGTTTCTGTTTTCCCAAAAGGGACTGAGGGGCTCGTTACGGCTTTCTTGACAGAATCTTATTCAAAAAGCGGCACCGCACTTATTTCCGTTACGGCAATCATGACCTTGTGGGCAGCATCTGTCGGAGTTTTCTCCCTGATGCATGGTCTCAATCAGGTTTTCTGCACAAAGGAAACGAGAAACTTCGTAATAGTAAGACTTGGAAGTATGTTCTACACACTTCTTCTTATGGTTCTTTTTATTGCAAGTTTAAGCCTTTTCGTTTTTGGAGATACTATAACTGCATGGGTTGCAGGTTTTGTTCCATGGCTGTTTAAAATGCCCCCTCTTGTAAGAAGCCTCAAAACGATATTGGGAATAGTTGTGCTTTCTTTGATTTTCTTGGGAATGTTTATGATAATTCCCAACAGAAAAGCAAAACTGCGAACTCAGCTTCCAGGTGCATTTGCAAGCGGAATCGGCTGGGTCGGGGCATCATCCATCTTCTCTTTCTATATTGAAAGTGCGGCAGACTTTTCTTATCTGTACGGAAGCTTGTCCATTATCATATTCTTTATGCTGTGGCTTTTTATCTGCTTTTATATTCTTTATATAGGCGCGGAAATTAACAAGTATATAGAGGATAAGCATGAGAGTAAGTCCCTTTTTTAGATAATTTTTGAAAATAACTCTTTGACAAAAAAAGCGGAAAGTGTTATAATAATATTGTAGTTTTATGACGGAATGATCAAGGACGGAGGCGTATCATGTATAAAATTGGTGACAGCGTTGTGTATCCTATGCATGGCGCAGGAGTCATTGAGGATATTGAGCAGAAGGAAATTCTGGGAAAAATGCAGTCGTATTATGTCATGCGTATGCCTATCGGAGATATGAAGGTTATGATTCCTACAGAAAATGCGGCAGGTGTTGGTATGCGTGACGTCATCTGTAAAGCACAGGCAGAACAGGTGCTCGATAATTTCCGTACAGCAGAAACCGATGTTATACAGAATTGGAACAAACGTTTCCGTGAAAATATGGTTAAAATTAAAAGTGGCGACATTTTTGAAGTTTCTACCGTTGTGAAGAGTCTGATGCTTCGTGACAGGCAGAAAGGTCTCTCCACAGGAGAGAGGAAAATGCTCTCCAACGCTAAACAGATTCTTATCAGCGAGATTGTTGTGGCAACAGGAATTGACCATGGCAGTATTGAAGACCGCCTTTACGGTATGGTTGATGAAGAATTGGCAAATGGATAATTAAAAGGCTTCTCCTTAGGGAGAAGCCTTTGTTGAAACAGGTGAAAATATGTACAACGGAAAAACCGTAACAGCAATAATAGTAGCAGCAGGCAGCGGAACTCGGATGGGCAGGGACAAGATGCTTATTGACCTTTTCGGAAAAAGTGTGCTTTCCCGTAGTGTGGAGGCGTTCGCCGGCACAGGCTTTTTTGATGAAATTGTAGTAGTTTCTTCCGAAAAGAATATGGAGATATTCAAGGAAGAATTAAGAGAATATTCCGTCAAGGTTGTCCTCGGCGGTGCTACCCGTGGGGAGAGCTCGCTTTCGGGAATAAATGCATCAACGGGAGAAATTTTACTTATCCACGACGGTGCGCGCCCCTTGATCACAAAGGAAATAATCGAAAACACCCTCGTAGCGTGCATAGAAACAGGTTGCGCAGCGGCAGGTGTAAAGTCCAAGGATACAATAAAAACAGTTACTTCTGACAATATTATCGAAGCCACGGTAGACAGGGAGACGGCGGTACTTATTCAGACGCCCCAGGCTTTCAGAAGAGAGCTTATAAAATCGGCATATGAAAAATTCGGCTTTGAAATGACCGATGACTGTGCCCTGATGGAAAAAATGGGTGCAAAAATAAAAATCACCCCCGGAAGTTACGAAAACATTAAAATTACTACGGCAGAGGATCTTGTAACGGCAGAGGGAATACTCAGAAAACGCGGAATCGGAGGTGCTCCTGTGCGTATAGGAACAGGTTTTGATACACATAAACTGGTTGAAGGGCGTCCCCTTATTATAGGTGGGGTAAATATCCCCTATGAAAAAGGGCTTTTCGGACATAGCGATGCAGATGTACTTATCCACGCCGTAATAGATGCACTTTTCGGTGCAGCAGCATTGGGGGATATAGGAAAGCATTTTCCCGACACCGATGAAAAATATAAAGGCGCCGACAGTATGCTTCTTTTGCAGGAGGCAGCACGCGAAGTTCGTGAACATGGCTATGAAATCGGAAATATTGATGTAACTCTTATAGCGCAGGCTCCGAAAATGGCACCCCATATAGACGGAATGCGTGAAAATCTTGCAAAGGCGATGAATATTTCTACAGATGCTGTCAGCATCAAGGCAAAAACCAATGAGCACATGGGTTTTACCGGCCGCGGTGAAGGAATTGAAGCAAGAGCCGTTGCGCTTATAAGAAAATAGCTGAAGGCAAATAAAAAACACCTCTTTGGAAATACTAACCAAAGAGGTGTTTTTTATGAAAGGTGTTATTAAAAAAACAGCACTGTTTCTTTTAAGCGGTGTATTGATTATGCTTATGCTTGCAGGCACATACTGGCTTTTTTCTCCCAAAGAGGAAAATCTTCCAAATCAAAACGCAGAAAGAATGAATGTTGCTTCGCCTACGCAATTACAAGGAGAAAGCGTTTCATTTCCCGCAGAAAATATGCTGGAGGAAACTCTTAAATGTGTGGTGGGAATATCCAGCGCGGACAGCTCCAAAGGTGTAACAAACCAGACTCAGTGGTATATGGGAAGCGGAATTATTGCAAGCAGTGACGGATATATTATCACCAATCAACACGTTGTGGGCGCACGACCGGGACGTATCGAAGTAACGCTTTATAATGGAGAAACTCTTGAGGGGAAAACTGTTTGGAGTGAAAGCAGTCTTGACCTTGCAATAGTAAAAATAGATGGGGAGAATTATCCGTTTTGTAAATTGGGCAACGCTGGGGAACTTCGGGTGGGAGAAAACGTTTTTGCAATAGGTAACCCACTCAGTATGCAGTTTCAGCGAACTGTTACAGCAGGGATTGTAAGTGCTCTGGGACGCAGTATAAGTATAGAAAACGAAAATGGTGAACAAAGCTACATGGAAGATCTTATCCAGACAGACGCTTCCATAAATCCCGGCAACAGCGGAGGACCGCTTGTCAATTCTCGCGGAGAAGTTGTTGGTATAAATACGGTAAAAGTGTCCTCTGCCGAAGGTATGGGATTTGCAGTGCCAATCAACGCCTGCGTTCCGGTAGTTGAAAGACTGGGGCAAAAGGGGAACTTCCGTACTCCGTATCTGGGACTGTATGCGTACACACCTGAAGCGGCACGGTATTTGGATGTAGCGGATGATATGCATGAAGGATTGTTTGTGGTAAAACTTGATTCTTCAGGTCCGGCGTTCAAGGCAGGAATTCGTTACGGAGACATTTTAACTGAGGTTAATGGGAAAAAAGTGGATACAATGCTTTCACTTCGCGAAGAACTATATAAATTTCAAAGCGGAGATATAGTAAAAATAAGTATTATTCGCCAAGGATTACAAAAAACAGTATCGGTAAGACTTTCTGAATCAAACTGAAAACATGAGTTTCTTCCTATAATATATGTTACACAAACTGACTGCTTTTTAAAAAAAGGTATTGTTACAACAAATTACAGAATATGATACTAATATTACAAAACATTACAGTTTGATTACAGATGAAAAAAACCTATTGACGTTTAAAAAAATGGATGTTATAATCGCAATAGAGTAAAGGGGAAACCCTCTCAAAAAAATTTAATTTTATAGGAGGAAGAGATTATTATGAAAAATCTCAAGAAGACACTCGCAGTTGTTCTTGCGTTTGCTATGGTTCTTAGCATGGGCTTCAGTGCTTTTGCTTATACAGACGTAGCAGAAGGAACAAAAGTTGCTGAGGCTGTTGGTATCCTTTCTAACCTTGGTATTTTCGAAGGTTTTGAAGATGGTACATTCAAGCCCAACGACACTGTAACTCGTGCTCAGATGGCTGCTATCATCTGCCGTACACTCGGTTATGAAGATCAGGCTAAAGCAAGCATGGGTTCCACAATATTCAACGACGTTCCCGCTAGCCATTGGGCTTCTGGCTACGTTAATGTAGCACAGTCTCTCCAGATCGTTAACGGTTACGGCAATGGTAACTTCGGTCCCGAAGATCAGGTTACTTATGAGCAGGCAATCAAGATGATCGTTGTTGCTCTTGGTTACGAGCTTGACGCTCAGTCTAAGGGTGGCTGGTCTACAGGTTACCTCGCAGTTGCTTCTCGTGAAGGTATCTCCAAGAATTCTAACGGCGTTGTAGGTGCTCCTGCAGCTCGTGGAACTATCGCAGTTCTCGTTTACAATTCTCTTGAAGTTCGTCTTATGGATCAGAAGTCCTGGACTCCTTCCGGTGAAGACGATGCTTACGGTAAGCTCGACGAAACAATCCTTTCTCAGTACCTTGGTATCAGAAAGGTTGAAGGTATCGTAGCTGGAACACCTTTCGCTGAATATGCTGAAAACGGTTACACAGAAGATTCTGATGCAGAAATCACATTCATGGAAGGTGCTGAATACTTCGAATACGTTGATGGTAAGCTCGAAGATAAAGCTCTTG
This sequence comes from Oscillospiraceae bacterium, assembly GCA_015068735.1. Classification (GTDB taxonomy): domain Bacteria; phylum Bacillota; class Clostridia; order UMGS1883; family UMGS1883; genus UMGS1883. The sequence continues at coordinate 24,700 of SVJW01000003.1, read as the reverse complement.
AACAGCTTACTTACGATGCAAGCCTTGTAGCTGATGTAAACAACTTTGCAGGTAGGAAGGTTGTTGCTTACGTAGGTGAAGAAGAAGACGACGAAACAGGTAACTACATGATCTACGCTATTGCTGAAAAGCAGGGCGCAAACAAGGTTACAACACTTAGCGCAACTCAGCTCGTTGACGAAGACGAAAAGTACGGTGACGATGAAGCAGTTATCGGCTACAGAGAAGTAGGCGCTACAAAGATTCAGTCTCTTGATCTTGAAACAGATGAAGACGGTGATGTAGCTGTAACAGTTGTTAACAACTTTGTAATTGATGGCGAAGCAGCTATCGCTACAACAGCAGATCTTAAGGAATATGTTGGTAACGGTATCGTTACACTTATCAGCAACGATGCTGACAGCAAGATTGATGTTATCCTTGTAACTGTATATGACAGCGAAGCTGTTGTTGAAGAAGTTACAACAGATGACGGTGTAGTAATGTTCGATTGCTACGTTGGCGATATCGAAGATATCGATACAGAAGATGAAGACTACCTTAGCGTTGTTATCAAGGATGGCGCTGTAGCTACAGCTGCAGACATCGCTGCTAACGACACAGTTTCTAAGGTTGAAGCTGGTGACAACTTCGTTGTTTACTATGTATCTTCTAAGACAGTTACAGGTAAGGTTGATTCTTACGATGATGACTGTGTAGAAATCGGTGGCGAAGAATACGAAATTTCTTCATTTGCTGCTTATGAAGACATCTCCGCCCTCAGCGGTAAAGAAGGTATCTTCTTCATTAACGTTGATGGCCAGATCGCTCATGACGAAGCTACATCTGATGTTAACTACGGTATCGTAATCGCTGCTGGTACAGAAGACAGAAAGAACATGGTAGAAGTTGTTCTTGCTGACGGTACAGCTGCAACATACGAACTTGGCGACAAGGCTAAGCTTGGTGAAGCTACAACAGATGATGATGTTCTTGCAGCTCTCGAAGATATGCTTAATGGCGAATCTAACGGTTGGGCAGCAGCAGAGCTTGCTGACATCAACTCTCTTGTATTTGACATCACAATCAAGAACGGTAAGGTAACAAAGCTTGTTGCTATCGATGCTGAAGATGAAGATATTACAGGCAGAGAATATGATGAAGAAAACATGGAATACGGTAACCTCGTATTCAATGATTCTACAGTAGTTATCGCTATTGATGACGTAGAAGATGTTGTTGAATCTGACGACATCAAGGTTGGTAAGGTAGCTGACTTCTTCGTAGACGGCGAAGGCGAAGATTTCGTTCTCGCAGCTTACGATTATGACAACAACGATGTTGCAGGTCTTGTAGTTGGTACAGGTCTTACAACAGCTGTTTCTAAGGAAGGCGCAGCATTCATCGTTACAGGTTATAAGACAAAGGATATCGATGATGAAGATGCATACGTAATCAATGGTTTCCAGGATGGTAAGAAGGCTTCTTACACAATCCTTGATGAAGACCTTGATGGCGAAGCAGCTGCCCTCTTCGTAAAGGGTAACATCCTTCTCGTTGGTGCAGCTAACGCTGATGGCATCATCACAGACCTTGAGCTTCTTGCTACAAGAGATGGTCTTGTAATCGCTGATGGCGATTGTAAGGAAGACGAATACTACTTCTTCGGTGCTCTTGATGAAACTGAGGCTCCCACAGCTTCTAAGTTCTATCTTGCAGACGCAGACGTTGTTGGTGATACTGAAGAAGACGGTGCTGTTATTACAATGAAGAACTCTGCAAGATATACTCTTGTAGACTTCAGCGAAGGTTCTACTCCTGAAGTATCTAAGAAGTCTAAGGGCACAAGCCTCTTCTCCAGATACGATGGCAAGTATGACTACACAGTATTCGTAAGATACTTCGATAAGGATCAGGTTGAAGTTATCGTTTACAGAGACGCTGAGATTGAAGTTCCTGAAGTATAATTCTTGACTCTTATAAAATTAATAGTCAATTAGAAAAAGGACAGTCCCTCCGGGGGCTGTTCTTTTTTGTGTACGTTCTTTTTTGTTTTCTTTATATCTAACACCAAATGAGACACATTGGGGACTGTCCCCAATGTGTCTCATTTTATCTTGACTTTTTTGAAAATATATGTTACTATCAAATTGGTGGTGATAATATGGCAAGACAAGCAAGAATTTTAAGCGAAACAGGAATGTATCATATTATGTTTCGTGGTCTCAATAAACAATGTATTTTTTCAGATGATAAGGATTATGTGAAGTTTATTGAGATACTTTCCCTTGTCAAAAATGATACGGATTTGCAAATTTACGCTTACTGTATGATGCCTAATCACGTGCATCTGTTTGTCAGAGAAGCGCAAAAGGGTGATATATCCGGCATTATGAAAAGAATACTCTCCCATTATGCAGGTTGGTATAATTTCAAATACGAGCGAACAGGTCACCTTTTTTCAAACCGATACAAAAGCATTCCCGTAGAAGATGATAGCTATTTCCTGACGTTATCACGATACATTCATCAGAATCCGGTAAAAGCTCAGTTATCTGAAAATATACAGAGCTATAAATATAGTAGCTATTCCGATTATGTAGGCGACATCAAAGGGTTAACAGACGTTGATTTCCTTTTGGATATGCTTGATGAAAATAGAAAAATGGCAATTAAACAGTTTGTGAAGTTTACTGCTTCTGATTGCGATGAAAAAGATTTTGAAGATAGTTTAAGGTTGAAAGACATTGCTGCAAAAGTTAAGATAATAAAAGTTACAGGCGGCATAAAACCTCACGAAATAAGAAACTTGCCTAAAAATGAAATGAATGCAATCTTGCAGAAAATAATAGCGGAATGTAATATAGAAAAGAAGACACTTTCAAGATTAACGGGAATCCCACGTTCCTCTCTATATCGTATAATATGAGACACATTGGGGACTGTCCCCAATGTGTCTCATATTTTCTTCTTGACTGAGAAAAAATAGTGTGTTATAATAACTTTCGTAAAAGCAATGATGGAGACAGTAACCTCTGCCGAGTATAAGAGAGAGGGGTGTTATTAGCTGGAAGCACCCTATACAGAGCCTTGGCGAACACCACTCCGGAGCTGCAGGGAGGAAACTTAGTATTCCCTGTCGTGAGCCTGCGTTAATGGGAAATTGAGTGAAATTTAAGGTGGAACCGTGCTTGGTTTTGAACTAACGCACCCTTAATACGTTGTATTAGGGGTGCTTATTTTTTTGAAAGGATGATTATAATGGCAGAAATGAACGAACTGCAAACCTTAAGACACTCTGCGTCACACGTTATGGCGCAGGCTGTAAAAAGACTTTTCCCCGAAGTAAAGCTTGCGATAGGTCCTGCTATCGAAAACGGCTTTTACTATGACTTCGACACTCCCCATCCCTTCACTCCCGAAGATTTGGAGAAAATCGAAGCGGAAATGAAAAAAATTGCAAAAGAAAACCTCAAGATTGAGCGTTTTGAACTTCCCAGAGAAGAAGCTCTCGAACTTATGAAGGACGAGCCTTATAAGGTTGAGCTTATCAATGACCTTCCCGAGGGAGAAACGATTTCTTTCTACAAACAGGGCGAATTTACAGACCTTTGTGCAGGTCCTCACGTGAACTACACAAGCAAGGTTAAGGCGTACAAGCTCCTCAGTGCAACAGGCGCTTATTGGAGAGGCGACGAAAAGAACAAGATGCTTCAGCGTATTTATGCAACTGCTTTCCTTACAAAGGATGAGCTTGAAGCAGACCTCCAGCAGAGAGAAGAAGCTAAGAAACGTGACCATAACAAGCTCGGTCGTGAACTTGAACTTTTCACAACAAGTGATGTAATCGGTCAGGGACTTCCCATTCTTCTTCCCAAGGGCGCAAGAATTATTCAGCTTCTTCAGAGATTTGTTGAGGATGAAGAGCAGAAGAGGGGTTGGATGCTTACCAAGACTCCCCTTATGGCGAAGAGCGACCTTTACAAGATTTCCGGACATTGGGACCATTATCAGGACGGTATGTTCGTTCTTGGCGATGAAGAAAAGGATAAGGAAGTATTTGCACTTCGTCCCATGACTTGTCCTTTCCAGTATCAGGCATTCCTTAATCGTGGCAGAAGTTACCGTGACCTTCCCATGCGTCTTAACGAAACCTCTACTCTTTTCCGTAACGAGGCTTCCGGCGAAATGCACGGGCTTATCCGCGTAAGACAGTTTACTATTTCTGAGGGCCACCTTATGTGTACTCCCGAGCAGTTGGAGGACGAATTCAGAGGCAGCCTGGAGCTTGCAATCTATATGCTTAAAACTCTCGGTCTTTACGAGGATGTTTCCTACCGTTTCTCGCAGTGGGATCCTAACGACCGCGACAAGTATATCGGTACTCCCGAACAGTGGGATGAAGCTCAGGGTATGATGGAGAAAATCCTTAACAATCTGGAGATCCCCTACAAGGTTGGTATTGGCGAAGCTGCATTCTACGGACCTAAGCTTGATATTCAGATCAAGAACGTATTCGGTAAAGAAGATACTCTTAGCACAATTCAGATTGACCAGATGCTTGCTCAGCAGTTCGGTATGGAATATGTGGATAAGGATGGCGTGAAGAAGAACCCCTATATCATCCACAGAACATCCATCGGTTGCTACGAGAGAACTCTTGCACTTCTCATTGAAAAGTACGCAGGCGCGTTCCCCGTATGGCTTGCACCTGTTCAGGTTAAACTTCTTCCCATTGCTGACCGTCACCTTGACTATATCTATGAAGTTAAGAGAAAGCTTGAAGAAAGCGGTATCATCCGTATCGAAATCGACGACAGAAGCGAAAAAATCGGTTACAAGATTCGTGAGGCTCAGCTTGAAAAAGTTCCTTATATGATTCTTGTTGGTGATAAGGATATCGAGAACAACACTGTTTCTGTCCGTGACCGTCGTGACGGTGACATCGGCAGTATGTCTATTGAAGAATTTATTGCAAAGATTACTGAGGAAGTTAGTAATAAGGTAATTAAATAAGGATAGGTTTTTTTGTAATATCAGGAGTTTTGAGACACATTGGGGACTGTCCCCAATGTGTCTCATACATAATGCAAAATGAAGGAAGGAACTCTCCATATGGGAGAGTTCCTTTTTTGGTTTAAATATGAATAAATTAGAAATAATAGTAAATAATACTTGACTTTCGGCATAGATAGTGGTACATTATTGTTAGCACTCGAAGAAAGCGAGTGCTAACAAACGAAAAGAGGTGAGCATATGGAGCTTTCCGAAAGAAAAAGAGCAATACTTCAAGCCATTATTGAAGATTATATTCAGACGGCTGAGCCTGTAGGCTCACGAAACATTGCAAAAAATCACGACCTGGGTCTTTCTGCTGCAACAATCCGTAACGAAATGGCAGACCTGGAGGAAATGGGCTACCTTGATAAGCCACATACCTCCGCAGGACGTATTCCCTCAGAAATGGGATATCGTTTCTATGTAGACTCGCTGATGCACCGTTATAGCCTTACCATGGAGGAAATTACGAGTTTGCAGAGCAGTATGGACAGAAAGTACAGCCAACTTGAAAATGTGGTGTCCGAAATTTCCGACATTCTTTCCAAGGCGACAAATTATCCTGCAATTGTGGAGCTTCCCACCGCACAGAAAAGCCGCTTAAGAAGCGTTAAAATGATGCTTATTGAACAGGGTAGTGTGCTTATTGTGGTAGTAACTGATGCAGGCGTGGTAAGAAACCGCCATATGAATGTAAGTGATGATATTGATTACGAAATCATCGATTCTATATCGGAATTTTTGTCGGGACAGCTTACAGGGCTTTCGGCAGACGATTTTACTCCTGCACGGCTTATGCTGATTTACGAGGCAATGAGCAATTACGGGGATTTCCTGAAAACAGTAATAGAGTTTGTTCTGGATTGTCTCGGTAATACACAAAAAAGAGTGTACATCGGAGGAGCTTCCAACATCCTCAATAACCCTGAATTTGAAAATATTGAGAGAGCAAGAGAATTCTTCTCCTTTATTGACAGGAAAGAAAACGTGTCACAGATGCTTAATCTTCCGGAAGAGGCAGGCAATAGTATCAGCATAAAAATCGGTAGTGAAAATGCTGTTCCGGAAATGCGCGACACAAGTCTTGTTGTGGCAAATTATAACGTGGGCGGTAAGCTTCACGGAAAAATAGGCATTATCGGCCCTAAGCGTATGAATTACGCAAGGGTGGTATCCTCTCTGGAGCTAATAAACAGTCAGCTTAGCGAGATACTTGGAAGAATGATCTACGGAAAGGATGATACAGATGGCAACTAAAAAGAAAAAAGAAGAAGTTATAGAGGAAGTTAAAGAAGAAGTAGCCCCCGAGGTTACGGAAGAAACTCCCGAAAACGAGTTTGAAAAAAAGTATAACGATGTAAATGAAAAATATATGCGTACTCTTGCAGAATATGATAACTACCGCAAGCGTACTATTAAAGAGAAAGAAAGCATATATCCCGAAGCAAAGGCAGTTGTGGTTGAAAAATTTCTGCCTGTTATAGACAATTTCCAGCGTGCCATTGATTCGGCAGAAAATAAAGACGGCTTTTACGAGGGCGTTGTAATGCTGAAAAAGCAGATGGACGAAGTGTTTGCCGCTTTAGGCGTTGAAGAAATCAAGGCAGTGGGTGAAGAATTTAATCCAGAGCTTCACAATGCAGTAATGCACGTTGACGATGAAGAAGCAGGGGAGAATACAATCGTTGAAGAATTCCAGAAAGGCTACAAAATCGGTGACAGAGTTATCCGTCACAGTATGGTGAAAGTAGCAAATTGACACAGTTTATAAATTTTTTGATATATTTGGAGGTAAAAAATTATGGCAAAGATTATTGGTATTGACTTAGGTACAACTAATTCATGCGTAGCAGTTATGGAAGGTGGCGAGCCTACCGTTATCGCTAACGCAGAGGGTGCAAGAACTACTCCCTCAGTTGTAGCTTTTACAAAAAACGGTGAAAGACTTGTAGGTCAGGTTGCAAAGAGACAGGCAGTTACAAATCCTGACAGAACAGTTATCTCTATTAAAAGAGAAATGGGTACAAACTTCAAGGTAAACATTGACGATAAGAGTTATACTCCCCCCGAAATCAGCTCTATGGTACTTGCAAAGCTTAAGGCTGATGCAGAAAGCTACCTTGGTGAAACTGTTTCTCAGGCGGTTATCACAGTTCCTGCATACTTCTCCGATGCTCAGCGTCAGGCTACAAAGGATGCCGGTAAAATTGCAGGTCTTGAAGTTCTTCGTATTATAAACGAACCTACTGCAGCAGCATTTGCTTACGGTATGGACAAGGAAAACGACCAGAAGGTTATGGTATATGACCTTGGCGGTGGTACATTCGACGTATCTATCCTTGACATCGGTGACGGTGTATTTGAAGTTTTGGCAACAAACGGGGACACCCGTCTCGGTGGTGACGACTTTGACGATGCTATCATCGCATACCTTATTGCTGAATTCAAGAAAGAAAACGGTATTGACCTTTCTACTGATAAAATGGCTATGCAGAGACTTAAGGAAGCTGCTGAAAAGGCAAAGATTGAGCTTTCCGGCGTAACCACAAGCAACATCAATCTTCCTTTCATCACAGCAGATGCAACAGGTCCTAAGCATCTTGACATCACTCTTACACGCGCTAAGTTCAACGAGCTTACTGCAAATCTTGTAGAGCGTACAATCATCCCCACAAAGAAGGCTCTGTCCGATGCAGGTCTTTCTGCATCCCAGATTGACAAGGTTGTAATGGTTGGTGGTTCCAGCCGTATTCCTGCAGTTAATGAAGCTGTTCAGAAGCTTATCGGTAAAGATCCTCACAAGGGTATCAACCCCGACGAATGTGTTGCTCTCGGCGCGGCTATTCAGGCAGGTGTACTCGGTGGTGACGTTAAAGACATCGTTCTTCTTGACGTAACTCCTCTTTCTCTCGGTATCGAGACAATGGGTGGCGTTTGCACAAAACTCATCGAAAGAAACACAACCATCCCCACAAGAAAGAGCCAGATTTTCTCTACCGCTGCTGACAATCAGACAAGTGTTGACATCCATGTTCTTCAGGGTGAAAGAGAAATGGCTGCAGATAATAAAACTCTTGGTAACTTCATGCTTTCAGGTATTGCTCCCGCTCCCCGTGGAGTTCCGCAGATTGAAGTTACATTCGATATTGACGCCAACGGTATCGTAAACGTAAGTGCAAAAGACCTCGGCACAGGTCAGGAGCAGAAGATTACAATTACTGCGTCTTCCAACCTTTCCGATGCAGATATTGACAAGGCTGTAAAAGAAGCTGAACAGTACGCAGAAGAGGATAAGAAGCGTAAGGAAGCTATCGAAATCCGTAACAATGCAGACCAGCTTGTATATCAGAGCGAAAAGACTCTTTCTGAAATTGGAGACAAGGTAGACCAGGCTGACAAGGACGCTGTTCAGGCAGAAATCGATAAGGTTAAGGAAGCACTCAAGGGTACTGACAATGACCAGATTAAAGCTGCTACAGAAGCTCTTCAGCAGAAGTTCTACGAAGTAAGCACAAAGCTTTACCAGCAGGCTAATCCTCAGGGTGCACAGCCCGGCGCAGATGCAGGTCAGCAGGCAAACCCCAATGACAATGTATACGATGCTGATTTCACTGACACAACAAACAACTAAAAGAATTAAAGTTAGCAGAGCGGAATTTTTCCGCTCTGCTAAACTTGACTAAGTGGACCAAGGAAGAAGAGAAGTAGTACAGAAGACACAAACTGAACCCGTAGGGGTTACCCGAAGCTGTACATAAGTACAGCGAGAGGTGAAGTTTGTGGCTAACAAAACGCATAAATCGGAATCCGTATTGCGGATTCCTTCATTGAACAATTGATGGTAGTGTGAGAGTTATCTTTTTTGAAAGAGATATAACACCCCCACTAAACGTTTTGTGTTCGGTGCTGCTTATATTCTTCCGTTTAAGAGGTGTATTATGGCAGATAAGAGAGACTATTACGAAGTCCTTGGCGTAGAAAAAGGCGCTTCGGACGATGAAATAAAAAAAGCATATAGAAAGCTTGCGAAGAAATATCACCCCGACCTTAACAAGGATAATCCCGACGCGGCTGAGAAATTCAAAGAAGCGGCAGAGGCATACGATGTTTTAAGTGACAGCGAAAAGCGTAGCCGTTACGACCAGTTCGGTCATGCAGGGGTAGACCCCAATGCAGGCTTCGGTGGCGGCGGAAGCGGATTTGGCGGTTTCGGCGGATTTGATATGGGTGATATTTTTGACAGCTTTTTCGGTGGTGGCTTCGGAGGAAGAAGTTCCAGAAGAAGCGGTCCTATCCGTGGAAATGATATTCAGCAGGCAATAGAGCTTACTTTTGAGGAAGCGGCGTTCGGTTGCAAGAAAAAGATAACCATAATCCGTGGCGAAAGTTGTGACGAATGCGGTGGCAGCGGTGCGAAAAAGGGAACATCTCCCGTAAAGTGTGCCCGTTGCGGAGGAACAGGTCAGATGAGAACTGTTCAGAATACCCCCTTCGGTCAGTTCGCTTCAACTACTACCTGTAACCAGTGCGGAGGACGGGGAACGACTATTTCCGACCCTTGTCCGGTTTGTAACGGCAGCGGTCAGAACAGAAAGAAGCGTGAACTGGAGGTAAATATTCCTGCAGGTATCGACCATGGACAGACAGTTTCTCTCCGCGGTCAGGGTGAGGCAGGTATGCGCGGTGGCCCTGCAGGAGACCTTCTCATAACTGTATATGTTAAAGAAAGCAAAGTGTTTACCCGTGAGGGGAACAATGTTTATATTGATGTTCCCATTACATTTGTTCAGGCGACACTCGGTTGCGAAATTGAAATTCCTACCATTGACGGCAAAGTGATGCAGAGAATTCCCGAAGGAACTCAGCACGGAACAAAGTTCAGACTGAAAGGAAAGGGTATCCCCTCAATACGTAACGGCTCACGAGGTGACCAGTATGTTCGTATAGTCGTGGAAATTCCGAAAAATCTTTCATCCAAGCAGAGAGAAATTCTTGAACAGTTTGCCGATGAAAGTAACGATAAAAACTATAATCAGAAAAAGAAATTTACCGACAAACTGAAAGATTACTTTAAGTGAGAGGAAAATTAACTATGGATTGGCTTCAGGTTAGTATATATACAACTCCCCAAGGAATAGAACCCCTTTGCGGCAGACTTTATAACCTCGGTATAACCGGTGTTGAAATTCAGGACAAGGATGATTTTGAAGATTTTCTTGAAAACAATAAGCAATACTGGGATTATGTAGACGAAGAACTACGCGAGAAAATGAACGGAGAAACCCGTGTAAAAATCTATGTAAGTGACAATGAAACAGGACATAATCAGCTTTCTGCTGTCCGTGACGACCTGATTTCTTTTAAGAGCCTTGATTCAGAAAATATTTTCGGAAGTCTCAGAGTGGAAATTGACACTATGCACGAGGAAGACTGGGAAAATAACTGGAAACAGTATTTTAAGCCTATCTATGTTGGAGATCGCCTTGTAATCAAGCCCGAATGGGAAACCATTCCCGACGGTGACGGAAAGATTGTTTTCAACATCGATCCCGGTATGACTTTCGGCAGCGGCCAGCACGAAACAACACGGCTTTGCGTGGAAACTCTCGATACAACCGTTAAAAAGGGCGATAAAGTTCTCGACCTGGGATGCGGCAGCGGGATTCTTTCCATTATTGCGCTGATGCTCGGCGCAGGCGAGGCAAGAGCTGTGGACATTGACCCTAACTGTAAGAAAATTGCATATTCCAATGCGGCACTTAACGGCATTGGGAAAGACGTGTATACCGTACTTGACGGAAACATTCTTATTGACGAGGAATTTAAGAGCAGTACGGAAAAAAGTGGTCCTTACGATATCGTTGTGGCAAATATCGTGGCGGATGTTATTATCCCCCTTGCAAGCGATGTAAAGCGTTATCTTAAAGACGGCGGTACATTCATTGCCAGCGGTATTATCGAGATGCGTATTGATGAGGTTAAAGAAGCCATTGAGAAAAACGGCTTTGAAATTCAGGAAATCAAGAAAGAAAACGACTGGTACTGCATAATTTCGAGGTAATTATTATGGCTAATTTCTACATAGATAAAAGCGATATAAATGATAATACCGCTACAATTACAGGTGAAGAAGCGCAACATATCAGCCGTGTTCTTCGTATGAAAAAGGGCGATGCGGTAACTCTTTGTGACGGTGAGGGCTTCTTTTACGAGGCGGTTTTGTCTGACTTTTCAGACAAAACCGTGATTGCAGACATCCTTTCAAAAAGGGTGGCAGAAACAGAGCCTCAGGTAAAAGTGACAGTTTTTCAGGGTGTGCCGAAAAATCCCAAGCTTGAAACAATCATTCAGAAGCTGACGGAAATCGGTGCAGTAAGGCTTGTTCCCGTGGATACAAAACGTGCCGTGGCAAAGCTTGATAAGGAAAACAAGGTAGACAGACTTCGTAAAATTGCCAGAGAAGCGGCAAAGCAGAGCAAGCGCGGCATTGTCCCCGAGGTCCTTTCTCCCGTAAATTTTAAGGATGCTGTTAAAATGGCGGCGGAGGCTGATCTTGCCCTTATCCCTTATGAAGAAGAAAGGGAAATGTCTCTAAAAAAAGCTCTTACAGGGAAAACACCAAAATCCGTTTCCGTAATGATAGGACCTGAGGGTGGCTTTGACAGTGAAGAAATACAGCTTGCAAAGGAAAACGGAATTACCAGCGTAACTCTTGGAAAACGAATTCTGAGAACAGAAACCGCACCTATAGCAGTTTGCTCGGCAATACTTTACGAGCTGGGGGAAATGGAATGATAAAGCTCTATTACACTTTTTCAAACCCCGAAAGTGAGCTTTTTATAAAAAAATCCCTTACGGCGTTTTGCGACAAGGGTGAATATGAAATAAAACGCACAGAAAACGGAAAACCCTATGTGGACGATAATGTGCATTTTTCACTCTCTCATACAGAAGGACTTACCGTTTGTGCGGTCAGCAATAAAAACATAGGTGCTGATGCAGAAAAAATAAGAAAAATAAAAAACAAAGAAAAAATTCTTTCCCGATATATGGAGTATTACCATAATATATCTGATGAAGAATTTTTCAGAAAATGGACGCAGTTTGAAAGCAGGATAAAGTTTTTCGGTGAAAAAATAACATCCTGCAAAAGGGCAAAAACAGAAGAAAAAAATACAAAAACATTTGATTTTGGAGAGTATATCATTTCAATATGCTCAGATGAAACAGAACATTTGGAAATGGAGAGAATTAATATGGCAATTTTTAACAAAGCAGACATTATGCTTCCCAGAAACGCAGACCTTACTAAGTGGAGCGTAGTGGCTTGTGATCAGTACACATCCCAGCCTGAATACTGGGAAAAGGCACAGGAGTTTGTAGGTGACAGCCCCAGTACACTTAACCTGGTTTATCCCGAGGCATTCTTGTCCCAGGGTGACGGCAGAATTCAGAAAATAAACGACACAATGAAAGAGTACTGTGATAAAGGTCTTTTTACTACATATAAAAATTGCCTTGTTTATGTGGAAAGAACTCTCTCAGGAGGCAGAATAAGAAAAGGTATCGTGGGTGCGGTAGACCTTGAGGCGTATGACTTCCACAAGGGCGTAAAATGTCCCATACGCGCAACAGAGGGAACCGTTCTTGAAAGAATACCTCCCCGTGTAAAAATTCGTGAGAATGCTCCCCTTGAGCTTCCCCATGTAATGCTTCTTGTTGACGACAAGGAAAAAACTCTTATCGAAAAGACTGTAAAGGGCGAAAAACTCTACGATTTTGAGCTTATGGCGGACGGCGGACACCTTGCAGGCTGGATTGTAGCAAATGATGACGAATTTATGGCATCACTTGACAAATTCACCGAAAACGCTCCCGACGGACTGGTGTTTGCAGTAGGTGACGGTAACCATTCTCTCGCTACTGCTAAGACTTGTTGGGAAAACCTTAAACCAACACTCACACCTGAAGAACAGGAAAATCATCCTGCGCGTTTCTGCCTTGTTGAAATTGAAAACATTCACGATGATGTATTGGAGTTTGAGCCTATCCACAGAGTGGCGTTCGGTATCGAAGACGAAGATGCTTTCATCAGCACTCTTATGAAAGAACTTGATTGCTCCGAAGAAAATAAAGGCGGTCAGGAAATCGTTCTTGTTAAGGGTAGTGACAAGAAAACTCTTTATATGAACAATACCTCGAGCCCCATTTCCGTTGGAACACTTCAGAAGTATCTTGATAACCTTTCCTGCGAGGTTGACTATATCCATGGTGAAGATGTTGTGGAAGACCTTTCCGCGAAAAAAGGTGCGGTGGGATTTCTTCTTCCCAAGCCTCCCAAGGATGGTTTCTTTGAAACCGTTATCAAGGATGGCGCACTTCCCAGAAAGACATTTTCAATGGGAGAGGCAAATGAGAAGAGATTCTATATGGAAGCCAAGATTATAAAGGCTTGATTAAATCGCGCAGAACACAAAACGCAAAAAATATAAGGGCATAGTGCCTTTTATAAAAATATTTTACAAAATAGCTTTTAATAGTTGCTGAAGGAATCCACCAAAAGTGGATTCCTTTTGATTTTACGCGTTTTGTTACGAACAAACTTCGCCTCTCGACGTACCCTCGTACGCCTTCGGGTAACCCTCGCTTCGCTCGGCTCAGTTTGTCCGTTCTGCACAATTTTCTCTACGCCTTTCTGTGCTCGGTAAAACAGCACCGACCGAAAAACAAAAAGGAAGGAATCCGAAATATCGGATTCCCTCCATAATTTTGCATTTTGCACTTATTTTTTACATTCTTGGACAAATTCTGCGATTCTCTCCAACGCCTTTTCAATATTTTTGATGCTGTATGCATAACTACAGCGGATAAAGCCCTCACCGCTTTCACCGAATGCCGTTCCGGGAACAACTGCAACTTTCTTTTCATAAAGAAGGTTGGTTGCAAAATCGTTACTGGAAAGACCGGTGGAGCTGATGTTGGGGAATACGTAGAATGCACCCAGCGGTTCAAAACAGCTAAGCCCCATTTCACGGAAACCGTTTACCATAACCCTTCTTCTGTGGTCGTATTCGGTACACATATAAGTAACATCATCATCGCAATTTTTGAGTGCTTCAACCGCTGCAAACTGGCTTGTGGTGGGGGCACACATAATTGCATACTGATGAATTTTAGTCATCTGGCTTATAACCGGCTCAGGACCGCAAGCGTAACCAAGTCGCCAGCCCGTCATGGCAAATGCCTTGCTGAAACCGTTTACAGTAACAGTTCGCTCCTGCATACCGGGAATAGATGCAAAAGGTACGTGCGGCTCGCCTGTATAAGTAAGCTCACCATATATTTCGTCGGACAGAACGAAAAGGTTATGTTCTTCCACGATTTTTGCGATTTTCTCCAAATCCTCACGGGTCATTACTGCACCGGTGGGATTGTTGGGGAAAGGAAGAATGAGAAGCTTTGACTTGGGAGTGATTTTTTCAAGAAGCTTTTCGGGGGTCAGCTTGAAATTATCCTTTTCCTCTGTCTGTATGGTTACGGGTGTGCCGCCTGCCAGAAGTGTACAGGGCTTGTAACACACGAAACAAGGCTCGGGAATAAGCACCTCATCACCGTGAGAAATCGTTGCGCGGATAAGAAGGTCAATTGCCTCACTTCCGCCAACGGTTACAATAGTTTCAGTCTTTGGATTGTAATGGAGATTATACTTCCTTGCAAGATATGTACAAATCTCATTTCTGAGCTCCATAAGACCGCTGTTTGCGGTGTAGTGGGTATGCCCTTTTTCAAGGGAATAGATACCTGCTTCCCTGACAGCCCATGGGGTAACGAAGTCAGGCTCACCAACACCGAGGGAGATAGCATCTTTCATTTCAGCGGCAATATCGAAAAATTTTCTGATACCGCTGGGAGCAAGACTGCTAACATCCGGGGATATTAATTTTGAGTAGTCCATCATATGCTAATAACCTCTCGGTCGTCTTTTTCCTTTTCAGCAAAAAGCACGCCGTCTTTCTTATATGTCTTGAGTTCAAAATGCGTTGCGGTTGATACAACAGATTCCATGGGAGCAAGTCTTTCGGATACGAACATAGCAACTTCCTTGAGACTCTTACCCTCAACTGTTACAAGGAGGTCATATGCACCTGACATAAGTGTAACTGACTTAACCTGAGGGTATTTGTAAATTCTTTCCGCAACGGTATCGAAACCGCCGCCACGCTGGGGAGTCAGCTTGATTTCAATATGCGCTCTTGTAGTTTCTCTTCCTGCAAGATCCCAGTTTATAATTGTATTATACCCAAGGATGACGTTTTCCTCTTCCAATTCACGGATGGCGGCCTTAACATCACCTTCTTCTATGCCGAGCATAATCGCAATCTTTGAAGATGTCAGACGGCTGTCAGATTCGAGAAGCGATAAGATTTTGTTTTTCATAACAATCACCCTTTCTTTTTTCGTTATTATACTATTATACTCTACTTTAACAGGAAAATCTACTGTTTTTTTGAGAAATACAAAAAATAATTGAAATAAATGGCGTTTTGTGTTAATATTGTTAAAGGTGATTTGTTATGAAATCTAATTCTGTAAACAAACTGGGGTTTTACCTCACAATGCTTAAATCTCGCTACGGTGAGGGAGAATACTTCATTGAAATGAATATAAGCTTCAAGTCGGGAACAAAATCTTTCCCTGCATCCGTCAAAAAAGACGGGAAAGAGCTGATTCTTACCTTTTCGGGAACAAAACAGCCTTTTTCATGGGAAAAAATTTCCGAAATTGCAAAAGATTACGATGCTATGCAGCTTATTTACAAAGAACGTGGCACCGATGCTATTATAAATGCTGATGACAGAAATGTAACACTTCGTTACGACGATATTGCACCTATCGAGAAGAATACTACCGCAACGGTCGGAGAAAGGCAGTACCTTATTGCACCGCCCAAGGCGAATGAGCTTCTAAAAGAAATCGGCATTATGGGGCAGAATGGTAAAATCAAAAACGATATGGTGAGAAAATATAACCAGATTGACCATTTTGTAGAGCTTATTTCCGATTATCTTAAAAAACTTGACGGAAAGATTGAGGTGCTTGACTGTGCCTGCGGAAAAAGCTATCTTTCTTTTGCGCTTAACTATTATCTCAAGGATGTTCTTAAAAAGGATTGCCACGTAACAGGCGTTGACTATTCCGAGATTGTAATTGAAGCATCTAAAAAGAGTGCGAAAAACCTCGGCTACAGTAATATGACCTTTGTCAAGGCGGACCTTACAACCTATACCCCCGAAAGAAAGCCCGATGTGGTAATAAGTCTGCACGCCTGCGATACGGCAACCGATATGGCTATCGGTGCGGCTATAAATGCAGGGGCAAAGGCGATATTTGCCGTTCCCTGTTGCCATAAGGAGCTTCTCGGTCAGTATTCTTATGAGCCTTTTGCGCCACTTCTGAAGTACGGCATTTTCAAGGCAAGACAGGCGGATTTGCTTACGGATTCACTTCGTTGTTTGCTTTTGGAGGCATCGGGTTATTCCGTTACGGCACAGGAGTACATCTCTCCCGTGGAAACGCCGAAGAATCTTCTTATAAAAGCTTTTAAAGACGGAAACAACCGCAAAAAGGCAACCAGAGAATATTTTGAACTTAAAAAAATGCTGGGAATTACCCCGAAATTGGAGACACTTATAAAGTTGGAGGCAGAATAATGGACTTTTCAGAAAAGACAGTAAAGCAGGAATACCTGTTTAAGGGCGAGGTAATAAACCTCCGTATAGATACCGTAATCACACCCGGCGGAAACACCGCCACACGTGAGCTTGTAGAGCATCCCGGAGGTGTGTGTGTAGTACCTCTTTTTGATGACGGCACAGTTATGATGGAGTGGCAGTACCGCCGCCCGTTTGACACCAATACTTTTGAAATCCCTGCAGGCAAGCTTCACTACGGTGAAGATCCCTTAGAGTGCGGAAAGCGTGAGCTGGAGGAAGAAACGGGATATCGTGCAAGAAATTACATCTCTCTCGGGAAAATGCTTCCCACCCCGGGTTTCTGTTACGAGGTGGTGCATATGTACCTTGCTACCGACCTTTACGAGGGAAGTTTAAACCGTGACGAGGACGAATTTATGGAGCTCCAGCGAGTTCCGTTGGAAGAGCTTGTGGAAAAGGCATTAAAAGGCGAAATCGTCGATGCAAAAACCTGCCTTGCCATTCTCAAAGTAAACGAAATGAAAAACAGAGGAATGATCTGATGAAGGTTTCATTCTACGCATTAGGATGCAAAGTAAACCAATATGAAATAGATTGCTATGCGAAAAAATTTGTTGAAAACGGCTGGGAGATAGGCGATTTTTCCGAAAAGTGCGATGCCTATGTTATAAATACCTGCGCCGTTACCAATATCGGTGAGAGGAAAAGCCGCCAGATTATCCGTAGAGCAAAGAAACAAAACCCAGACGCAATTGTTGCCGTAACGGGCTGTTATGCACAGACCAAGGCGGAGGAAGTCAAGAAAATGGCGGAAGCGGATGTGGTCCTCGGTACAAGTAGCCGCGGAAGAATTGCGGAAATTGTAACGGCTAAACTAAATGGCAAGGACATAGACCTTTTAACCGACATAATGAAAGAAAGAATGTACGAGGAATTAGAGTGCGAAGGGAAGCTGGAACGCACCCGAGCTTATATAAAAATTCAGGACGGATGCAACAATTTTTGTTCCTACTGCATTATTCCCTACGCAAGGGGTCCTGTACGCTCAAGAAAAATTGAAAATGTGGTTAAGGAAGCGGAAAGACTTGTTTCGCTCGGCTTTTGCGAAGTTGTGCTGACGGGTATCAGCGTTGCTTCCTACGGCAGAGATTTTAAGGACGGCACCACCCTTAAAGATGTGATTGAAGCAGTATGTAAGGTGGACGGAATTGAAAGAGTGCGTCTCAGCAGTATTTCGCCCACGCTTTTTGATGATGAATTTATTTCATTTGTTGCAAACGAGAAGAAAATGTGCAGACATTTTCATATATCGCTCCAGTCGGGAAGCACAACCGTTCTGAAGCGAATGAACAGAAAATACACGGCGGAGGAATATCTTGATACGATGAAAAGAATTCGTGAAAAGATGCCCGACAGCGGTATTACCACCGATATAATCTGCGGTTTTCCCGAGGAAACGGAAGAGGAATTTTCCGAAACTCTGGAATTTGTGAAAAAAGCGCGATTTTCAAAGGTGCACGTTTTCCCGTATTCCGAGCGCAGTGGCACGGTTGCGGCAGAAATGCCCCAGGTTTCTCATCAGGTAAGGGAAGAGCGTGCGTCAAGGCTTATAAAACTGACAGAAGAAATTGCCCTTAATGTTGAAAATGAATTTATAGGGGAAACCGCTGATGTTCTTTTTGAACAGACAGAAGGAATGTATGCCGAGGGACTTTCGGGAAATTATCTCCGTATATATGTAAAAGGCGGAGAAGAATTGACAGGAAAAATTAAAAAAGTAAAAATAACGGAAAGGAAAGACGGAAAATTGTTTGGCGAAATATGCTCTGTATAATTGCAGAGCATATTTTTTATTCTAAATTACTTTACAAATTCCCGAAAAAGCGGTACAATATTATATTATGGAATAGGTGTGTGCAGAGGAGGGGAACGCCGTGAAAAAAGGTGATATTGCAATAATAATCATTGCGGTGATTTTCCTTGTGTTGTGGCTTATTCCCAAGCCTGCAGGCGACACCGTTACCATAACGGTAAACGGCGAATTTTACAAGAGTGTACCCCTTAACCGTGATACTGAAATTGTGGTTGAGAGTGAATTCGGAAAAAACACTGTAATTGTAAAGAATGGCGAGGTTTATGTAGAGGGTGCCGATTGCCCAGACAAACTTTGCCAAAAGGATAAAATCAGCAAAAACGGTGAAAGTATCGTCTGCCTGCCAAATCGGTTAAGCGTAACCGTAGAGGGCGAAAAAAATAAAGAAGTTGATGTAATCTTATGATAAAGACAAGAAATATAACCAGGATTTCCGCATTTGTGGCGGTGGCTGTGCTTCTTGGCTATGTGGAGAGCCTTTTTCCACCCATTGCGGCAGGGGTAAAACTGGGACTTGCAAATACGGTTATAATAACCGTTCTGTACACCCGTGGCGTAAAAGATGCGTGGATAGTGTCTATTCTGAAAGTGCTTTTATGTATGACGCTTTTTGGTAGTATGACATCATTTATCTACAGCCTTTCGGGAGCAATATTCAGTCTTTTGGTGATGTGCGTTGCGAAAAAGACCGGGATATTTTCTCTTATAGCGGTCAGCAGTCTTGGAGGGCTCTGTCACAATATGGCGCAGTTTTTATGTGCATATCTGATTATCGGCAAAGGTGTGCTTTTCTATATACCTGTGCTTTGTCTTTCGGGAATCCTATGCGGAGCACTGACGGGAATTGCGGCACAGATTATTGTAAAAAGAGGGAGGGAGATTTTTGGCAAAGAGTGATTATTTAAAACTTTCGGATGAAAAAGCAAGAGAAATTGAAGATACGCTCGGTCTTTCCGTGAAACAGGTCAGACGCCGTGTGGAAGACAGAGATCGCGCCAATTTGTGGCGTCCCTGCTACATCCGTGATATTGATAAAATTCTCCACCACCCTTTCTATAACAGATATACGGACAAGACCCAGGTATTCTCCTTTTACAAGGATGACGATATAACAAGGCGTGCTCTTCATGTGCAGCTTGTATCGAGAATTGCACGAAATATCGGCAGACTTTTGGGACTTGACCTTGACCTGATAGAAGCAATTGCCCTTGGTCACGATATGGGGCATACCCCATTCGGACACGCAGGGGAGAGCCTTTTAAACGAGATTTATCACAGCCGTACAGGACGGTATTTTAATCATAATGTTCATAGCGTAAGGGTGCTTGATAAAATCTTTAACCTAAACATCAGTCTTGATACCTTGGACGGAATTCTGTGTCATAACGGCGAGTTGGAACTTCAGGAATACAGACCGCAGGAGATTAGCGGATTTAATGAATTCGACCAAAAGGTTGAGGGATGCTACATTTCCCGCGAAAACATCAAGAAGCTCATCCCATCCACGTTGGAGGGCTGTGTAGTCCGTGTCAGCGACATTATCGCATATATCGGCAAGGACAGGCAGGACGCCGAGCGTGCAGGGGTAGATGTTTCCTACAAGGGAACGGACAATTCCTATATGATAAACAATTTTGTGGTTAATATTGTGGAGAACAGTTTCGGCAAGGATTACATTAAAATGGACAAGGAATATTTTGATGCTCTAAAAAAAGCCAAGAGCGATAACTACGAGCACATTTATCTTGCCGACAGCGTGAACGAGCAGTACAGAAAATGCCTCAAACCGATGTTTGAGATGCTCTATGAAAAGCTTGTTTCCCAGTACGGGGACAAGAACAGTCTTCTCCACCGTCACCATATTGATTATGTGAACACCCGACGCGGTTATTATCAGACAGAAAGCGGCTATATCGAAGAAAACACGGTTGATGATATAGTAGTGGACTATATAGCATCCATGACGGATGATTATTTTATTGATATTTGTGGGCATCTTTTACCCGACGCACCCACGGTTGAATATAAAGGATATTTTAGTAAGTGAAAGGAAATTAACTATGGACAACAAAAAAATGGCGGAGCTTCTGCTTCCTAATATTGACAAAACTCCCGAATACTACGAAAACCTCTACCCCGAGAGAAATCTTCCCGAGGGTGCAAAGGTTACCCGTCTCGGACCCAGCCCCACAGGGTTTATTCATCTTGGAAACCTTTTTGGTGCAATTACTGATGAGCGTCTTGCGCATCTTTCAGATGGTGTATTCTATCTCAGAATAGAGGACACCGACAACAAGCGTGAGGTTGAGGGTGCAGTAGATGTTGTTATAAACACTCTCCGTTATTTCGGTGTTGAGTTCGATGAGGGCGCAACAAGTGACGGTGAAAAGGGTAACTATGGCCCCTACCGCCAGCGTCAGAGAGCTGAAATTTATCAGACATTTGCAAAATGGCTCATTGAAAGAGGTATGGCGTACCCCTGCTTCTGCACAGAGGACGAGCTTGCAGAGATGCGTGAAAAGCAGACTGAACTCAAGGAAAATTTCGGCTACTACGGAAAATGGGCTGTTCACAGAAATATTACTGTGGAGGAAGCTGAAAAGAACATCAAGGAAGGCAAGCCTTACGTTATCCGTTTCCGCGCTCCTGAAAATACAGGTAAGACCTTTACAATTGAGGACGGCATCCGCGGTGAACTTACAATGCCCGAAAACGAGCAGGATGTTGTAATTCTTAAGTCCGACGGCATTCCCACATACCACTTTGCACACGTTATCGACGACCATCTTATGAAGACAACTCACGTTGTGCGTGGCGAGGAATGGCTTGCAACTCTTCCCATCCACGTTCAGCTTTTCGATGCTATGGGCTGGAAAGCACCCATCTACTGTCATACAGCACAGCTTATGAAAATTGACAATGGCGTAAAGCGTAAACTCAGCAAGCGTAAAGACCCTGAGCTTTCTCTTGACTATTACAAGAGCGAGGGTTATCTTCCCGGTGCAGTTTGGGAATATCTTATGACCGTTCTTAACTCCAACTACGAGCAGTGGAGAATGGACAACCCCGAAAAGGACGTAAAAGAGTTTGAGTTTACTACCAAGAAAATGGGCGTAAGCGGATCACTCTTTGATATAGACAAGCTTAACGATGTCAGCAAGAACTACCTTGCAACATTGGATTCCGAAACAGTTTATAACTACATCACCGACTGGGCAAAGGAATGTGACGAAGAATATTACAATCTTCTCACCCGTGACAAGAATTTCTCCCTCGGTATGATAGGCATAGGCAGAGGCGGAGAAAAGCCCAGAAAGGATATCAGTCATTGGAAACAGTCCAAGGATTTCTACAGCTTCTTCTTTGAAGAACTCTTCAAGATGGAAGACAGCTTCCCCGAAAATGTTTCCGAGGAAGATAGGAAAGCTATCCTTACAAAATATATGGAAACCTACGACCACAGCGACGACCAGTCCACATGGTTTGGCAAAGTTAGAGCTCTTGGTGAAGAACTCGGCTACGCTCCCCAGCCCAAGCTTTACAAGAAAAACCCTGAAAGCTACAAGGGACACGTTGGCGATGTCAGCGGTATTATCCGTGTAGCAATTACCGGAAGAACAAACTCCCCCGACATCTGGTGTATTCAGCAGGTACTTGGCGAAGAGAGAAGTATGGAGAGAATCAAAAAGGCACTTTAATATATAAATTTGGGGTGATTTTATGAAAAAATATTTATCTTTGGTTTTGTGTCTGTTTATTATATCTTTCAGTTGTATTTGTGTATATGCAGGACATTCACAGGAGTATGCTGATGCTGTTATAGGCAAAATTGAAAGCATAGAGCAGACAGAAACCTATTATCCTGAAGGTCATTCCTACTTTGTGGATATAAACAACGACGGTACAGATGAAGTAATACTTATGTATTATGACAGTCTTCCGTATTGGGTTCTGGTTAACAGTTATGCACCGGAATATTCAATGTCGGAAAATAATATCTGCAGCGAAGAAGCAATTTACGAAGCATACTCTTTTAGCGGAAATATTTCAGCCGGAGAAGTTTCGGCGTATAAAAACGGTAACTATCTGGTAATCAAATCCACAACATTTATTATTAACGGTTTGCCAAACGGCGAGCCTGCACCTGCAGAAGCAGCAGCTTATAAAAAGTATAAAATCGGAGATAGAGGCGAGGTTGTTCTCGTCAGTGAAGGCGCGTGGGCATATTACGAAGAGAATTCTCAGTACTATACACGAAAAGGAGAAGCAGATCTTTATTTTTTCATAGAAACCGACCAGCCTTCTTCAAAGGATGATGTAGACAGCCTTATAGCAGAATTTGAAAAGGGCGAAAAGACACTCCTTTATACCGTTGACTACCAGATGGGAGACGGTGTAAAATTCAGCGCTGATACTCTTACTTTTGAGCAGACTGTTGAAAAAATGCAGTCCGGAATTACCAAAGAAGCTCCTGAAGACGAAGAAGATGGGGAAACAAAGCCACAGGACAGTATTTCTGAAGAATCTACTCAAAGTTCAAAGGACGGAGGAAGCCTTGGTGTACTCCCGATAGCTTTGATTGTTGCTGTATTGATTTTGGTAGCAGTATTGGTGATTGTTATAAGAAAAAATAAAAAGCAATAATATATTTTCAGTAAATAATGCAATAGAAGTATATAATTAAAAAATTTTTCAAAAAACTGTTGACAAATTAAAAAACGCGGAGTATATTATTATTAAAATTTGAATATCACAAAAAACGACTGTGACGAGGACGGTCGGATTGTGGAGCCTGGAGAGAGTTGCCGGTTGGTGCGAGGCAATGGTGAGACTTTCCAATGACTTATCACCTCTGAGTCGAAGGACCGAAAGCGTAAGTGAGTAGACTCCTTCCGTAATGCTGCGTAAAGGCAAAGGGCTTGTTGGAGCTCGGTAAGTGACGGAATATTTATATTTCGTAATTTGAGTGGTACCGCGGGTTATTATAACTCGTCTCAAAGTTATCTTTGAGACGAGTTTTTTGTTTTATTCAAATTTGTAACCAAATATCAAATTTGTCAGAATTGAAAGGAGACAAACAAAATGGATTACAGTTTGAAAGAAGTTGCAGGAAGAATCAAGGACCTCAGAGAAGCAAAAGGATACACACAGGAGGAGCTTGCAAAGCTTTGCGGTGTATCGGTGGAAGACTACAAGGTTTTAGAAAAAGGTGAAACGGATTTCAGCTTCACATTCATCTACAAGTGTGCAAAGGCGTGCGGAGTTGAGGTTGTTGATTTGCTTGAAGGAACAAGCACAACGCTTTCCTCATTTTCTATCACCAGAAAAGGTGAGGGACTTAAAATCGTAAAGAAGCACGGTGTAGAATATAATAACCTTGCACCCAAGTTCAGGGAAAAGCTTGCTGAACCCTTCCTCGTTAAATTTCCTTATCTCCCCGAGGAACAAAATGCTCCAATGCAGTTGAACTCTCACAACGGTCAGGAATTTGACGTCATCGTTAAAGGTTCGCTCAAAGTTCAGGTTGGAAATCATGTAGATGTTCTTCACGAAGGAGATTCTATTTTCTATAACAGCCTTATCCCTCATGGTATGGTTGCCGTTTCAGAGGGTGGATGTGAATTTCACGCGGTTGTATTGAATCCGCAGGACGGTAAGGTCAGCGAAGAATATCCCGAAGCGCCTATGATTGCTGCAAAAGTGGCGGCAAAGAAGAAAAAAACAGAAACCGTTGCAGATAAATTCATTGAATCGTCTTACGATGAAAACGGTGTATTTAACGGCATCACATTCAAAAACGAAGATACATTCAACTTTGCATTTGACTGCGTGGATGCTATTGCCGAAAAGGATCCCGAAAAATTGGCTATGATGTGGGTAGCAAATGATAAGACAGACAGACGCTTTACTTTCAGCGATATGAAAAAGTATTCTGCAAAAACTGCAAATTACTTTGAATCGCTCGGTATCAAAAAGGGAGATACGGTAATGCTTGTATTAAAGAGACATTATCAGTTCTGGTTCTGTATGCTTGCACTTCATAAAATCGGTGCTATCGCAATCCCTGCAACAAATC
>SVJW01000050.1 GCA_015068735.1 Oscillospiraceae bacterium | reverse complement strand
CCGGAACGAACGGAAACGAGAAGGGGATTTTCCTTATCGCCGAATTTCTTTCCGCAAACTTCCTCCATCTTACCGATGTATTCCATGATCTGTGCCTGGATTTCATCATTGATCTTGCGGCCGTCTTCATAGTACTGAGTACAAGCCTCTGTTGTGATTGTGAAACCCTGAGGAACAGGAAGACCGATAGCGGTCATTTCAGCAAGGTTAGCACCCTTACCACCGAGAAGATTTCTCATGGTAGCGTTACCTTCGCTGAACAGATAAACAAATTTTGTCATCTTAGATAACCTCCTATAAATATTATTATTTTTACCTTTATTTTTTTCGCACATACTATCATACATCATTTTGTACAAAAAATCCAGTCTTTTTTTCGAAAAAATGCAAAATTAAGGCATTTTTTCAATTATTCCGTGTAAATAGTCAAGTGATTTGGGCAAATTCCCTAAATGATATCTCAAAAACGGCTCTGTAACGGAAGAAAGGGAAGCAGAAACCTCCATATCATACTCGCAGAAAAGCGCATCTTTGAGTGAACTTTCTGTAATATATGTAGAAAGTTTAAGCTGAGATGGATTTATAGGGACGGAATCTTCCGTCTTATGAAGAGCACATCTGACTTCGCCATCACCGGCAGAAAAATATGTAGCTCTGTCACCACAGGGACATTCTGCAGAAAATTCAGGAACAATACCGACAATCTCCATCAGCTTGAATTCAAAAACTGCTTTTATGAGAGGTGCGGCATCGGTCCTTTTGCAAAGAACATAGAGTGTGTTTAAAAGAAGCCTCACTTCTTCGTCTGCACTTATACCGGGCTGCACACACATTTCCGCAAGAGAAGCAAAATATGCGCCGTAAGAGAGAAGCACCACATCCTCGGAAAGGGTGCGGAAGCTTTCTTTAAGTTCGGCACTTACAAGGGAATAAAAGCCATCTTTTATTTTTTTTAACACAAAAGAAGAATAGCAAAGAGGAGCACAGGCATTTCTGCTCTGGTGCTTAAGACTTTTTACTCCCTTTGCTATTACAGTAAGTTTACCCTCCTCAGGCGAGAGGAGGGTAAGAAGTTTATCATTTTCACCACTTTGTGTTGCTTTTACAACTATTGCATTGAGTTTGATTGTGTTTTCTGACATTTTGAATTCTCTTTCTGAAGTTCATGTTTTTTATACTTTAAATAAATATCAATATTTCCTGTGCCTGTAAACATATCCCACATAATGCTGCTTGTTCTTGCCAACTTCATCACCTCGTAGTTAGTATGTGGAATATATTTTTTTTAATAGCATGAAAAATTTTCTTTTATTTTTCCTTAACAAACCCGAGCTCTTTAAGAGCCGTTCCTTTGTTACGCCAGTCTTCTCTCACTTTTACCCAAAGTTCAAGAAATACCTGTGTGTCGAGAAGCTTTTCTATATCTTTTCTCGCATAAGTACCGATTCTCTTTATAGCTTCACCTTTTTTGCCGATAATAATAGGCTTATGGCTTGCTTTTTCGCAATATATAACGGCTGTAATTTTTGTTATATCGCCTGTTTCATCCATTTTTTCAATTTCGACAGCCGTTCCGTGAGGAATCTCGCGGTCAAGAAGACGGAGAATTTTTTCGCGGATAATTTCAGCCGCCATTTCTCTTACAGTGCTGTCGGCGTATATTTCCGTATCATAGAAAGGCTCGCCCTCTTCAAAGTGCTTAAGTATCTCGTTTCTAAGCTCATTTATGCCGTCCCTTTTAAATGCGCTTATGGGCACTATTGCGGCAAATTCGCCCTCTTCGGAAAATGCCTGAATCTGGGGAAGAATAAGATCCTTTTCAACTGTATCTGCTTTGTTGATTGCCAGTATCAAAGGGATTTTCTTATCGGCAGCTTTTTTGATGATATTTTTTTCAAGGTCATAAACCTCTTTACCTGCTTCAACAACTAAAATTGCAACGTCCACATCGGCAAGGGATGCACCTGCAACGCTGTTCATATATTCACCCAGCTTTGTGCGGGGAGAGTGCATACCGGGTGTATCAACAAAAACAATCTGGTAGTCGTCGCCGTTATCAATTGCTGCAAGATTTGTTCTTGTTGTCTGGGGCTTATTGGATACAATGGCCGCTTTTTCACCTATAAATGCATTTGTAAGTGTGGATTTTCCCACATTGGGTCTGCCTACTATTGCAACAAAGCCTGATTTAAAATTACCCATTGGTTTATTTCCTTTCTGCTTATCTGTGTAGATCCATAATATCCATAATTTCTTTTTCTCTTGCGCGCATTACGGATGTATAGGGCTCTTCCATATGGTCAAAACCAAGAAGATGAAGTGTGCTGTGAACGGTCAGGAAACCAACTTCTCTCTGGAGAGTATGTCCGTATTCCTCAGCCTGTGCTTTTGCTCTTTCAAGGGAAATTACAATGTCACCCAAAAGAAGCATATCCCCGTCATAGTCTCCGCTTTCCTCAATCATCACGCCATCCTCGTCAAATTCAAGAATAGGGAAGCTGAGAACATCTGTAGGAGCGTCAATTTCACGAGTTTCTTTGTTTATCTGATGAATACCTTCATCGTCTGTAATAAGAACACTTACTTCAAAATCTGTTTCGTCGTCTGCACCTACCGTCTCAAGAGTAGTTGCAACTGCTTTCTGCATTATTTCGGAAAGCTCGTCTGTGAATTCAAGCTTGTCCTGTTCGTTTTCAATAATAAACTGTATCATATTTTTCTCCGTTCTTTAAACTTTTTACTCGTATTTAATGCGTTCGTGGAAATATCCTCCGAGAGTTTTTGTAATAACCTTAATAACCGTTTCAAGTTCTTCAAATGTCATATTGCAATGGGAGAACTGTCCCGAATTAACTCTGTCGGTAGCAATACGGCGCACCATAGATTCAATTTTAGCTTCAGTCTTATCTTCAATACTTCTTACAGCCGCTTCACAGGAATCAGCAAGCATAACGATTGCAGCTTCTTTTGTCTGGGGAGCAGGACCGGGATATGTGAAATTCGCCTCATCCACATCGGGATCGATTTCTCTTGCGCGGATAAGGAAATATCCCGTAGTTGTAGTTCCGTGATGTTGTGCAATCAAATCAATAATCTGCTGAGGAAGTCGGTTTTTGGTTGCGATTTCAACACCCTCTGTAACATGACTGATTATAATCTCTGAACTTTCATCAGGTGCAAGTGCATTGTGAGGATTTTCTCCGTACTGATTTTCCTTGAAGTAATGAGGATAACGGAGCTTTCCTATATCATGATAATATGCACCGACCCTTGTAAGAAGAGAATCAGCGTGAATACTTCTTGCTGCAATTTCAGAAATATTAGCAACGGTAAGGGAATGGTGATATGTACCGGGTGCTTCAACAAGAAGTTTTTTAAGAAGCTTATTTTCAGGATTTGCAAGTTCGGAAAGTTTCATAGGAGTTGTAGCATTGAAAAGCCATTCAACAAGGGGAAGAGATCCTATAGTAATGAGTCCTGAAAGGAATCCACCTCCAAAACCTTTAATAAATGCTAAAAAGGCAGTAATGGCACTTGTCGATTCAATAAGCGACAATGAGCAGAAAGCCAGTCCGTAAAATACTGACGATACAATAGATGCGGGAAGAAGGTGAGAACGTCTTTTAACTGCGGAGAAACAGTATGCTGACATAGTACCGGCTATTATAAGACATACTGCATAGCCCCAGTTAGCATTGAACGCTATTGCACAGAGTACAGCCAGCACAAAGTTTGTTGTAATAGCGGCCTGTGCACAACTGAAGATAGTTGCTATTCCCGGGAAAAGTCCTGCAGGAAGCAGGGCTATCATATCTTCAGGCACAATTTTGCTGCCATAGAAAGCAATCAGAATAACAAGAAGAGAGCAGCTGGCGATTATAGGAATCGAAGCAGGATTTTTCTTCCGGTTTTTTGCAAAGTAAAATGAGATAATCGCATAGCCCACCAACATCATCAGAATCATGCCGAAAATGTAAGTTCCGGAAACCTGATTTGTTCCTTTTAAAAGTCCGAGCTGGTGCAATCTGTCATAAACTTCAGGCGTTATCTCTTCGCCTTTACGAATAATTTCTGCATTTTTTTTGATAACTATTTCTTCGACTGCTGCTGCAGCTTTATCTTTTTCTGCCTTTGTCTTTTCCTCGTCAAATATCATATTTTCCGTTAAAACGAGAGATGCAATGCTTTTTGCAGCGGATTTTTGTTTGTCTGTAAGGTTAAGTTTATCTATTTCAGCATCACATTTTTGCTGGGAGTCTGCAAGCTTCGATACACCGTTACTCATCTCATTCTTTAATATATCGGAAACTTTTTTCATTTCCTTGAACTGTGCATCTGATGCATTGATAAGCTCGGCTGCTGTTTCTTCAGAAATCTTCAACTTTGCGGCATTTATCAACATAACGTTGGAAAGAGGGCTAACATCACTGCGATACGTTGCGGCAACCATAAAGAGATCGTCAATATTTGCAGCTACCTTATCGTTTACTGCGGTGTCAGGAATGTACTGATTCGGTACAGCATCACGGGCTTCCTGACGCTTTTGTTCCGTAGCTTTAGTGTCAGGGAATTCTTTGTTGGAATATATGGTTTTTGGTGCAATGTCTCCAACCGCAACATCAATCTGTTCCGGTTTATTGAAGAAAAGAACCACAATTACTATAAGAACAAGGGATACAGCAGTGATAAGTCTATAAATCATATTGTTTAATTGTAATTTTCGTGACTTTTTCATATGCAATCATTCTCCTATCAAGATTTTTTCTCGAATTTTTCGTATGCTGCGATAATTTTTTGTACAAGAGGATGACGGACAACATCCTTATCGGAAAGATAAGAAAAATCCAGACCGTCAATATTTTTCAGAATTTTGGCGGCATCTTTAAGACCACTTCTTTTACCGTCGGGAAGGTCAATCTGTGTAACGTCGCCTGTAATAACGGCTTTTGAACCAAAACCTATACGGGTGAGAAACATTTTCATCTGCTCGGGTGTGGTATTCTGTGCTTCGTCAAGAATGATGAAAGCGTCGTCGAGAGTTCTTCCGCGCATATAAGCAAGGGGAGCAATTTCTATAACTCCTCTTTCAAGATACTTCTGATAGTTCTCCATTCCCAGCATATCTCCCAGGGCATCGTAAAGGGGGCGAAGATATGGGTCAACTTTCATTTGCAGATCCCCGGGAAGGAAACCGAGCTTTTCGCCGGCTTCAACGGCAGGTCTGGTTAAGATAATGCGACTTACTTCTTTTCGCCTGAAAGCATCCACCGCCATTGCAACTGCAAGGTAAGTTTTTCCCGTACCTGCAGGACCTATTGCAATAACTACGGTGTTATCACGGATTTTCTGAATATAGTTTTTCTGTCCGTGTGTTTTGCATTTTACACTTTTTCCTTTTGCTGTGATACAAATATAGTCTCCCTTAGCAGGAGGGACATATTCAATATCTTCATTGACGGAAAATATTGCATAGCGGATATTCTGCTCTGTAAGAGGCTCACCGATTTCAATTTCATCAATCAGTCTGGAAAGTACAGCAGCCGCCTTATCGCAATTATCACCGATGATTTTAATTTGTGTATCTTTGTTAGTGATGCGGACACCCATTTCACGCTCAATCAGTTTAACATTTGAGTCAAAACTGCCAAACAGTGACATGACAGTATCCGTACTTGTGGCTTCAAGAATTTTTTCCATCTGTTTCTCCTTCTGAATTGGATATTTCATAGTTAATGGGTATTTCTTTATCTGTTCTCACCCGGCAATCGGCACTAAAAGTTACCGTTACCGATTTTTCTTTTTCTTCAAGCTTTTCTGTCAGCTCTATAACTTCCATACCTTTTTCCTGAAGTTCTGAAAGAAAAGTTTTTCTGCGGTTTTCAATTTCTTTTGCAATATCTGTTTCGGTATGTTCAACCAAAGCTTCCCGATAAGTTGTTTTATAAAAATAAAAGGGAAGAAATGAAAGAGCATACTTTTTTTCTATTTTATCATATTCTTTATATGAAATTCTACTATTTAATGAAAAATTTATTTTATTTTTTTTGAATTTTACTCCAAAAACACTTTTTTCCTTTCCCGTGGGTATTTTTTTTATGGTTGTTTTGGGTATCAACACAGATTTTTCTTCCGTAAGCCTTAAAGTAATATCGGCAGTTGCATGATGATAGTATGTGGGAATGTTTTCGTTTTCACTTCTGAAAACTCCCGTTACGAGAATTTGCCCCTTTTTTACCCAGTCACCTTCTTTTACAAGAGGAACACCGCAGTAAGTAAACATTCTTTCTACTATCCCGTTGTGAGTAGCAATAACATCAGACGGCTCATGAATGGGAATAAGGTCAGGTTTAGGACTGCGCTTTCTTATTTTAACTTTTGCCGTGGTTCCGCGGATATCCACCCACATCCACGATAAATCGTCAATTTCCGTAATGGCAGTTCGTTTTATCTCATATTGGTCTATTTTGTGTTTTAATGCTCCGAAATGAACACCATCATCCGAAATTTTCTTAAGAACTTTTTCCTGTAACGCCTTATCGCCCCCTGTAATTTCAACTTTCCAGACAAAGCGTGAAAAAACGGAAGAAACGATAATAAAAACTGCGGGTAACAAGAAGAGTACAAGCCGTTTTCTATGCTTCCTGAAAAAAACGGGAAACCCGTAACAGTCTGCAAGGTTGAGAGAACAACCCTCAACTTTAGCCTGAGAAAGTTTTTCGTAAGCTTTTTTACTGACCGAGAAAGATATGGTTTCAGAATCTATGCGTCGTACGTTATGAAGATATATTCCGGAAACAGAGGCAATGTTCAGAATTCTTTCCGGGAAATGTCCTTTCACTTCTACGGTGTAGACACCTTTTATACAGTTAATAAGCATATTAAACATAAATAAATCATTCCTTCTTGACTTTTATAATTCATTGTATGATTCTGATTTATGTTGCATAACTATTAAAGAGGTGTAAAGAATGAAGAAAAAAGGAAACAGAATACAAAACATAGCCGAGGCGTTGGATTTTCCCCTTGATGTTATAAGCGACATTCCCCGCAGTGAAATAATGGGAAATTGTCAGTTGAGTATAGAGAATATACGCGGGGTACTTGATTACAATGAAAATTGCATAAAAATAAATACGACCGTAGGAATAATAAAAATAGATGGTGATGAGCTTTTCATAGATAATATAAGCGATGAAAACATATTTGTCAAAGGTCGCATAATACGGCTTGAATATATTTAAGCGGAGGAATGTAAGATGTTATTTTTTGCAGTATGTGCTTGCTTTGCCCTTTTCCCGGAAAAGGTTTTGTACGGTGCGCAGACAGGACTTGCACTTTGTATAAATGTTGTTATACCGTCTCTTCTTCCGTTTATGTTGATAACAACCTGTGTAATAAAAAGTAATTTTTCACGACCGTTGGGAATATTATTGGGGAAAGTTTTAACCCCTATTACTAATATGAGTCCTGACGGATGTATCTGCTTTATAACAGGAATTCTCGGAGGATACGGAGCAGGAGCCCGTGCTATATATGAAAATTATAAGCAAAAAAGAATTTCTCTTGCCGAAGCAGAGCGTCTTATGGCGTTTTGTAATAATGCAGGACCGCTTTTTGTTATGGGAACAATCGGCGTAGGCTTTTTCCTGAGCAAAACCGTCGGGATTGCTCTTTTGGTCATACAGGTAATAACGAGCCTTATATGTGCCAGACTTTTCAGCGGTAATTTTGTAAAAGAAAAATCATCTGTCAGGGAAGAGTGGGATTTTTACAAAAAAAATAAGCCCTCTTTAGGAGAACTTATTATATCTTCGGCTATAGAAAGCGGATCAGCCATTATAAATGTATGTGTGTTTGTAATTACTTTCAGCGCAGTTCTGGAAATTCTGCCATTCGGAGAATACCCCTTTTTATCAGGAAT
This sequence comes from Oscillospiraceae bacterium, assembly GCA_015068735.1. Taxonomy (GTDB): domain Bacteria; phylum Bacillota; class Clostridia; order UMGS1883; family UMGS1883; genus UMGS1883. The sequence continues at coordinate 6,864 of SVJW01000050.1, read as the reverse complement.
ATTAGAAGTAACAAGGGGAGTGGCAGAAATTTCAAGAACAGGAACATCTTCCTTGCCTGTAATTAGTGCACTGATTGCATGGGGAGGAATGAGCGTGCATCTTCAGGCAGATTCCTTAAGCGGAGGATTGTTCGGAAAAAAGTTATATTATGCAGGTAAAATTTGCGCATCATTGATAGCTTTCTTCATAGCAAAAGTAACCGGAACAGACATTTATGTCATAATGTTTGCCTCCGTTATATCAATAGCGGTATTGCTTGTTCTGAAAATCGTTAAAAATCTCTTTTTCCGAGAATATACTCGGCAACACGAATACCGTCAACAGCCGCACTCATAATACCGCCTGCATATCCCGCGCCCTCGCCACAGGGGTAAAGTCCTTTAATGTTTGACTGTAAATCCTCACCTCTTACAATCCTGACAGGGGAGGAGGAACGGCTTTCCACCGCCGTCAATACAGCATCGGGAAGAGCAAAACCGTGAATTTTTCTGTCCATCAGCGGAATTGCTTCTTTCAGTGATTCTGTAACGAATTCAGGGAAAAGCTGGGAAAGATTTGAAGGTGTCACGCCTATGGGATAAGTGGGATTCACCTTCCCCAGAGACACGCTTTTCTGCCCCTTTATAAAATCGGCAGATGTCTGTACAGGTGCAAAGTAGTTCGCACCACCCATATAAAATGCACTTTTTTCGAGCTTTTGTTGAAACTCAACTCCGCTTAATACATCATTGCCCTCAAAATCCGTGGGAAGAACAGAAACTAAAAGTGCACTGTTTGCATTTTCACCGTCACGGGCAAAATTACTCATACCGTTGGTAACGACAGTGTTTTCCTCGCTTGCCGCAGCGACAACAGAGCCACCGGGACACATACAGAAAGTATATACCCCTCTGCCGTCCTTAAGATGAACTGCCGCTTTGTAGTCTGCCGAAGGAAGTTCTTTAGCAAATTTGTGGTATAAAGCATCGTTTATAAGCTTTTGCGGATGCTCAATTCTGACACCTACTGAAAAGCTTTTCCTTTCCATAATAACGTTATGAGAGAGGAGCATTTTAACAGTATCTCTCGCACTGTGTCCCGTTGCAAGTATTACACAGTCAGTGTCAATGTCGCCTTTGTTGGTTTTGATACCAATAACAGATCCATCACTTACATAAATATCTTCAAGTTTGCATCTAAAACGAACCTCCCCACCCAGGGAGATTATTTCATTTCGCATATTTTTGATTGTGCCTGAGAGTAAATCCGTACCTATATGAGGTTTTCCCGCGTAACCAATTTCTTCGGGTGCACCGTGTTTTATAAATTCTTCGAGGACTTTTCTTTGCCTTTTGTCCTTCGTTCCCGTATTCAGCTTGCCGTCAGAAAATGTACCTGCACCGCCTTCACCGAACTGGATGTTGCATTCTGTATCTAACTTTCCGCCTGCGAAGAATGTGTCAACAGCTTTCCGTCTTGAATCCACATCCATACCACGTTCTATGAGTACAGGCTCTGCACCGCATACTGCAAGAATATGGGCTGCGAAAAGACCGGCAGGACCGCTACCTACAACAACAGGGCGTTTTGAAAGTCTTGATACGGGCGGATATTCATATTGATACTTTTCGTATTTTTCAACGCCCTTTACCCCGAAAAATCTTTTTTCTCCACGCAAATTGACACAGACACTTACACAACGGTGAATTTCACCTCTTTTGTGGGCGTCGATGGAGTCTTTTATCACCTCGAAGGATAATATATCGTAATCTCCGATTTTAAGCTTTCGCTTAATTTCGTTTCTTATATCATCTTCAGTATATTTAATTGGAAGTAAAAGATTTGTTATTTTAATCATTCTTATTTATTCCGTTTCCAACAATATATGCAGTAGCCCACGCCCAATGAAGATTATATCCTCCGCAATCGCCAACGCAGTCGAGAGCCTCTCCCGTGCAGTAAAGATTGGGAACTATTTTTGACTGGAGAGTTTTTGTGTCAAATTCACTGAGCAAAGCACCACCGCAGGTTGCCTGTGACTGCTCTTTGCCAAGTACTGATTCTACAGTAAAAGAAAGTGCCTTTATCTCTTTTGCAAGAATTTCCAATTCATACGAGGCAAGCTCTCCTGCTTTCACATTGGTACTTATACGGCATCTGCCTAAGATGTACTGAGCGAGTATTTTGTGCAGAAATCCTGTGAGAAAATCGTCTGCTTTAAGGTGCGAAAGTGCTTTCGCGCGTTCTTTTAAAATCTCTGTGAATATGTCCGTAGAGTATTCGGGAATAAGGTCAACTATAATTCTGTTTCCTTTTTTGCAAAGCCTTGAAAGCTGCATAATAGCAATTCCCGAAAGACCGTAATCGGTAAGCTGAAGTTCACCGTATTCACTTTTTATTTCTTTTCTGTTTTCAAAAAGGGTAACATTTGCATGGGCTCGTATTCCCTTGAGTTGCTTCACATTTTCTGAAACCTTAATAGGGGAGAGCGCATACGAAGTATCGGAAATAGTATGTCCCAAAGATTTTAAAAGTTTAAAGGCGTTTCCGTCAGTACCGAAAGATGGTGCGGAAAAACCTCCGCAGGAAATTACCACTTTATCAAAAAATTCACCGAGAACGGAAAAACCACCGTTATTTTTTTCGATTTTGTTTATAAAAGCTCCTGTACGGATTTTTATTCCAAGATGCTCGCATTCAAATCTTAATGCATCGCTTACAGCATTTGCACGACGGGAATATGGATAAATCCTTCCGTTTTCCTCGCACAGGAGAATTCCCAGACTTTCAAAAAACTGTCTTTCTTCATCGGGAGAAAAGGCATTTAAGATTTCGCCCAGTTCTTTGGGATTGTGCGAAAAATAGTTGTCGGAAGAAATACTCTTATTTGAAAGATTGCATCTTCCGTTTCCCGTAGCAAGAAGCTTTTTTAAAACTCTGTCACTGCGTTCAAATACCGTGACAGAGTTTTCTTTGCATATTCTTTTTGAATAAATAGCCGTGGCGATGCCGCTGGCACCGCCGCCGATTATTGCAATTTTCAAAGTATATCAGCCTCGCTTTTTTTATCTCTTGTCATAAGAGATAGAACTTCCTCGCGTGGGTCTGCATTTTCAAATAATACACGGTATGCCGCACTTACAATGGGCATTTCGATACCATGTTGTTTAGCCAGTTTATATGCCGCATCAGTTGCCCATACACCCTCAACAGTCATATGAACTTCGTCTAATGCCTCGGAAAGGGTTTTACCCTGACCGATAAGAATTCCTGCACGACGGTTACGGCTGTGCATGGAAGTACAGGTTACAATAAGGTCGCCGATACCTGCAAGCCCTGCAAAGGTTTCCGCCTTTGCACCTAAACGAACACCCAATCTTGTGATTTCGTGAATACCGCGTGTCATAAGGGCTGCCTTTGTGTTGTCACCGTAGCCAAGACCGTCGGTGATACCTGCACAAAGGGCAATAACATTTTTAAGCGCTCCGCCAAATTCTACACCGGCAACATCGCTGTTTGTGTAAACACGGAAAGACGGTGCCATAAATACTTCCTGAAGCTCTTTTGCCTTTTCCATATCTTTGCAAGCTATAACATTTGTTGTGGGAATTTTACGGGCAACCTCTTCAGCGTGGGAGGGTCCGCTCAATACGGCGATAACGGAATCGGGCATTTCAGCCTCGAATGTTTCGCTGAGCCTACATAATTTTTCCTCATCAATACCCTTTGAAATATTGACAAGAGTTTTGCCGTTGGCATATTTGCCGAGAGCTTTAGCCGTTGTGGGGACAGCTTTTGACGGTACGGCAGAAACTATTATTTCGCCGAATGCCGCAGCTTCCTCCATACTGCTTGTAAATGTTATATCTGCATCCCCGAAAGTGATTCCGGGGAGAAATTCGCGATTTTCACGGTCTGCTTTAAGCCTTTCGCTTTCTTCTTTTCTATAAGACCACAAACAAACGCTGTGACCATTTGAGCAAAGAAGAAGGGTGATGGCTGTACCCCAGCCACCGCTTCCTATAACGGATATTTTCATGCTTGTTATCCTTTCTTTTTCTGACCAAGTTTATTTTCTGTTCCTTTAATAAGTCTTGCAATGTTTGAATGATGTCTTACAACGCAAAGCGTACCTATGATAGCACAGAAAATTGAAAACTCATCTACCTTGTGGGAAATGAAAGCTGCGGTAACTGCCGCTACTGCCGCCAATATTGAAGATAAAGAAACGTATCTTGTTATAAGTGCAACTATGATAAACGTAGCAAGAGCAACGAGTGCTACCACCCAATCAAGTGCAATAAGCACTGCAAGGCTTGTTGCTACGCCCTTGCCGCCTTTAAACCCATAATAAAGCGGGAAGTTATGACCGAGAACTGCGCCCAATGCTGCGGCACAGTCATAAATTCCGTTATCAAATATCAAACGGGAAATAAGTACGGCAATAACACCCTTTGAAATATCAAGAATAAGCACAAGTGCGGCAGGCCCTTTTCCGTAAGTACGCAGAACATTTGTAGTACCTGCATTACCGCTGCCGTGCTTGCGTATATCATCACCGCGAAGCTTTGAATAAACTATAGCAAAATTCAGCGATCCGAAAAGGTAGCCGAAGATAAGACAAATTGCAACATAGATAATATCAGGCATCGTTTTTGCTCCTTTCCCTCACAATAAATTTAAGGGGAGTTGCCTTTAAATTAAACGCATCACGGATGCAGTTTTCAATGTATCTTATATAACTGAAGTGCGCCAGTTCGTGATCGTTTACGAAAATTACAAACGTTGGGGGTTTTGTTGAAACCTGTGTCATATAGTAAAGCTTCAGTCTCTTACCCTTATCGCTGGGGGGCTGAACACGCATCGTAGCCTCTGCAAGGCAGTCGTTAAGAACACCTGTCTGAAGACGCATGGAGTTCTGATTTGTTACATATGTCACCGTTTCAAAAATATTATTAAGACGCTGTCCTGTCTGTGCAGAAATAAAGAGAATGGGAGCATATGTCATAAAGGAAAGCTTTTCGTGAATTTCCTTTGTGAATTCGTTTACACTGTTGTTATCCTTTTCAACTAAATCCCATTTGTTTACACATATAATGGAAGCTTTACCTTCGTCATGTGCATAGCCTGCGATTTTTGCATCCTGCTCTGAAATACCTTCTGTAGCATCAATCATAATAAGGCATACATCACAACGCTCAACTGCGCTGTATGAACGAATAACACTATAACGTTCAAGAGAGTCTGTAACCTTTGCTTTGCGACGGATACCTGCCGTGTCAATGAGAGTATATTTCTCACCATTATGCTCATAGAGTGTATCAATGCTGTCACGGGTTGTTCCTGCAATGTTTGATACAATAACACGGTTTTCGCCCAGAAGCTTATTTACAAGAGAGCTTTTTCCTGCATTGGGTTTACCGACAATTGCGATTTTTACTGTATCGTCTTCTTCCTCTTCGGAAGCATCGGGGAAGTATTTTACGCATTCGTCAAGTACATCGCCAACGCCCATTTTGTGAAGTGAAGAAATTGCAATGGGATCTCCAAGTCCAAGATTGTAAAATTCGTAGAAATCAAGGGGAGGCTCACCGGGAGTATCAACCTTGTTTACAACGAGTACAATGGGTTTGCCCGACTTCTGAAGCATTGTGCAAACCTCCTGGTCTGCCGCTGTCATACCGTCGCGGATGTCCGTCATAAAAATAATAACGTGTGCCATATCGATTGCAAGCTCCGCCTGCATTCTCATTTGCTCAAGAATGATATCCTTGGAATAAGGCTCGATACCGCCTGTGTCAATCATTGTAAAGGTCTTTCCGCACCATTCACCATCGGCAAATATACGGTCACGGGTAACACCGGGAGTATCTTCTACAATAGATATGCGCTTTCCGGCTATTTTATTAAACAATGTGGATTTTCCCACATTGGGTCTGCCAACAATGGCAATAATGGGCTTGGACATTTCTTTTTGCCCCTTTCTTAATTAGTTGTTCAAATCTACTTCCACAAGCTTTGTTTCTTCGTCAGGTGTATACAATAACTTTCCGCCACCGATAAAGAAACTGTTCATATAGTCGCTTGACCGGAAAAAGCATGAAGGATTGTTAAATACACAGGTGCGGATGCCGTTATCACCAAATGAGCAGGTTACAAGCATTCCGCCACTTATATATGCATTTGTCGGGAGTGTTGTCTCAAAAATATGTGCTCCTGATGAGCTTCCAATTCCGTAATTAGGGTACATTTCCACGACTGTTTTTTCACCGTCAGTAGTGTGAAGATAAAGTGTTCCCTTATAGCATACGCCAATATCCAACGGAAGAGAATTTTCATTTATTATTATAGTTTTTCCGCTGGAAGAACTGTAACGGAACATTTTTCCGTCGTGATAATAAACTATCATTTCGCTGTCAGAACTTGTATCATTGTCCCAGCCCGTAAAAGCAAAAAAACCGCCAATGTTTTCTCTTACAAGAGCAAGTGTTTCCGTTAGAAGGTCGTACTTATATAAAGAACTGCTTCCCTCGGTAGTCTTATCATATCCTGCAAGGTATATGCTTCTACCCAATATATGAATTCCGGGATTAAAGCTTGCTGCATTGAGAGGACGTATTTCAGAAAATAAGATATTGTCTTTAACGATTTCTGTCATATCGTCACTACCGTCTTTGTAATAAATAACACGGAAATCCCCTGTTCCTCCGCGGTACACCTTTACCGTGAAGCCGTCAAGGTCATAAACCTCTTCCGCTCCGCCGACAAAGGACTTTCTGTAACTACCCTCGTCAGAATCTGTAACTGTGCCATCGGAATTTATTTTGCAACGGTAATCCGTTCCCATAGAGGCCCCTGTACGGTAAGATAAATAGATACTTCCG
>SVJW01000049.1 GCA_015068735.1 Oscillospiraceae bacterium | reverse complement strand
ATCAAGATCAAAATGGTGTCAAATTGGTGTCAGGCCAATAATTGAAAACACCTGAAAACCTTGAAATATAAGGATTTTTTAAAGGAGAATGATGATATATGAAACTTGGTATAGTAGGACTTCCTAACGTTGGAAAAAGTACTCTTTTTAACGCAATCACAAAGGCAGGTGCGGAAAGTGCAAACTATCCTTTCTGTACAATTGAGCCGAATGTAGGTGTTGTTGCAGTTCCGGACGAAAGATTGGATGTCCTTGCAAAAATGCACAATCCTGAAAAAGTAACTCCCGCAATTGTGGAGTTTGTAGATATTGCAGGTCTTGTACGCGGTGCAAGCCGTGGTGAAGGCCTTGGTAACAAGTTCCTTTCTCACATTCGTGAGGTTGATGCAATCGTCCATGTTGTAAGATGCTTTGAAGATGCAAATATTGTCCATGTTGACGGAAGCGTTGACCCGCAGAGAGATATTGAAACAATCAATCTTGAACTTATTTTTGCAGACCTTGAAAGCGTGGACAAGCGTATAGACAGAACTATGAAAATGATGAAGTCGGGTGACAAAAAATACGCTGCAGAGCTCGAACTCTGGAAACGCTTTAAGGAAGCTTTGGAGAGCGGAAAGAGTGCAAGAAGCGTTGAAATCACCGATGATGAAGCAGAAATCGTTAAGGAGCTTTCTCTCCTTACAATGAAGCCCGTTCTCTATGCGGCAAATGTTGCCGAGGGCGATTTTGCAGCAGGTATTGAAAATAACGAATTCGTTAAAAAGGTGGAAGAAATTGCCGCAGGAGAAAATGCACAGGTGCTTCCCATCTCCGCTCAGATTGAAGAGGAAATCAGCTCTCTTGAGGGTGAGGAAAAGCAGATGTTCTTAGAGGAAATGGGACTTCATGAATCAGGTCTTGACCGACTTGTAAAGAAGAGCTACGCGCTCCTCGGTCTCATTAGTTACCTTACTGCAGGTCAGCCCGAAGTAAGAGCATGGACTATTACAAGAGGAACGAAAGCACCTCAGGCGGCAGGTAAGATTCATACAGACTTTGAAAAAGGTTTTATCCGTGCAGAAGTTGTTGCATATAAGGACCTTATCGAGTGTGGTAGCCACGCAGCGGCAAAGGAAAAAGGACTTGTCCGCAGTGAAGGTAAAGAATACGTAATGCAGGACGGCGACATTGTACTGTTCCGCTTTAACGTGTGATACGGATGACGAAGTCATTCTTTCGTACAAAAAATATTTACTTATTAAAGGAGGCATACTATGAATAAACGCAAAATGACTTTGATATTGGCATGTGTTATATTGTTTACAGCGTTTACTCCGGCTGCACAGCCGCAGGATGTTACACTGTATGCTTCAGACGGCAGAACGATAATTGTTCCTGCAGAAGATGTGGAAAGATGGGTCAATGTTGGTTGGTATAAAACTCCGGAAGATGCAGCAGTCATAACGCTATATGCAACAGACGGCAGAACGCTGGAAGTTCCTGAGTATCACCGGCAGACATATCTTGATTTGGGCTGGTACAACACAAAAGAAGAAGTAACCATAACCATGTATGCCATGGACGGAAGAACTATGCAGGTTTATAAAGACCGGGCAGAGGCACAGCATTCCGTGGGTTGGTATTATAACCTTTCAGACGTTACCGTAACAATGTATGACGGAAACGGAAATGAGCATACAGTTTTCAAAAACAATGTTGAAACCGAAAAGGCAAACGGACTTTCTCAGAATAAAAACGATGTAATGCAGGTTATGTTTTCCGCCGCAGGTGAGTTTATCCACGTTCCCTATGATAAGGTGGAGGAGTACAAGGCAGTAGGTTGGTACTCCGGCGGAACTACAAAAATTGACCCTGCCAGACCGATGGTTGCAATAACCTTTGACGACGGCCCGGGAAAGCATACCGACAGAGTGCTTTCAATTCTGGAAAAATACAATGCCCGTGCAACTTTCTTTGTTCAGGGTAAAAATGTTCCCGGCTATGCTTCTGTTATGAAAAGAGCCGTTTCTCTTAATAATGAAATAGGAAACCACACATACAGCCATGTGAACTTATCAAGTTCTTCTACGGCTACCATATCACAGCAGATAAACGCCACGAACACAGCGGTTTATAATGCAACGGGCGTATATCCCAAACTTTACCGTCCACCCTACGGTGCATATAACAGTTCAGTGCTTAATTGCATTGCAATGCCTGCAATTATGTGGTCGGTAGATACACTTGACTGGAAACACCGCAACCCGTCAAAAACTCTTGCAAGTGTGCAGAAAGACACTAAAGACGGTGCAATCATTCTTATGCACGACATACACGAACCTACAGCGGATTCAGTTGAAAGTGTGGTAAGGCATCTTCTTATGAACGGCTATCAGCTCGTGACAGTAAGCGAACTGATAGAAACACGACAGGGAAGTGTGGTTAATGGCAGAGTTTACAATAGTGTAAAGCCCTAACTGAATAGCAAACTCCTTTTTAGGTTATACTACCTGAAAAGGAGTTGTTTTTTATGTTATTTTATCCCGAAATCGCTTTTATTCATGCAAGGGAAATTCTGGATTCCAGAGGAAATCCCACCATTGAAACGGAAGTTTTTTTAGATGACGGAACTTATGGTTGTGCGGCTGTGCCGTCAGGTGCATCAACAGGCGCATTTGAAGCCTATGAACTTCGCGACAAGGATAAATCCCGTTACGGCGGAAAAGGCGTTTTAAAGGCGGTACACAATGTGAATACCGTCATAAATGACGAGCTTAAAGGGGCAAATCCTTTCAACCAAAGAAAGATAGATGCTCTTTTATGCAGTCTTGATTCAAGCGAAAACAAGCATAAATTAGGCGCTAACGCAATCCTCAGCGTATCACTTGCCGTGGCAAAGGCGGCAGCAAACTCTCTGGGAATAAGTCTGTATCGCTATATTGGAGGAACAAATGCCCACACTCTCCCCATGCCCATGATGAATATCATAAACGGCGGTAAGCATGCAAGTAACTCTATCTGCTGTCAGGAATTTATGATAATGCCCGTTGGTGCAGAATCCTTTTCCGAGGGATTAAGGCAATGTGTGGAAGTGTTCCATACACTTGCAGGCGTACTCAAGGAAAAAGGCTACTCTACCGCGGTAGGGGATGAGGGTGGATTTGCCCCCAATTTCGACAATGACGAGGAAGCTTTAAAAGCAATCTGTGCCGCAGTGGAAAAGGCAGGGTTTAAACCGGGTGAAGATTTCAAAATTGCTCTTGACCCTGCAACTACTGAAATGTACGAAGCCGCTAAAAAAGAGAAAAAAGAGGGAAACTACTATTTCTGGAAACAGGGAAATTTCCTTACACAGGAGGAAATGATTTCTTTCTGGGAAGACTGGGTGCAGAGATACCCCATCTGCTCTATAGAAGATGCAATGAGTGAGGAAGACTGGGACGGCTGGAAAGCAATCACTCAGAAGCTGGGAAGCAAAATTCAGCTTGTGGGCGACGATCTTTTTGTAACTAACAGTAAAAGACTTCAAAAGGGGATCGAAGAAAAAGCCGCTAACGCTATCCTTGTTAAGGTTAATCAGATAGGTACTCTTACAGAGTCCCTTGACGCAATAGAGCTTGCAAAGAAAAACAGCTATAACACGATAATTTCTCACCGAAGTGGCGAAACCGAGGATACTACCATTGCAGATATTGCCGTTGCAGTAAATTCAGGACAGATTAAAACGGGTGCACCCTCAAGAACAGACAGAACAAGTAAATATAACAGACTTTTAAGAATTGAAGAAGAATTAGGAAACTTTTAAATAAACAATGGCACACATTGGGGACTGTCCCCAATGTGTGCCATTTACATTTTAGAATATTTTTCAGAGTAATTTTTAAAATGCTTTTGGAGGTGCATATTACGAACATTACTTATAAATAACTGAACAAAGTCGTCGCTGAATTTATTTTGTCTCATACTTGTAGAGGTGAGTACGAGTAAATCTGTTTCGTTGTTTTCAGCTCTGTTCTTTTTAATGAGGTCATACTTACTTTCCAAAAACTGCGTTGCACAGTCATAGAATCCCAAGGCAAGCAACATATTATATACCTTTACATATTGAACTGTGGTTAAGTTGGGACTTTCTGCAATATCCATAATTTCTTTAGGACAAAGAATTTTGAATAATTCCCATTCCTGCTCCGCAGTAGCTTTTGCATCGTACATAATAAAACCTCCTAAATTAAAAAATGCGCCAGCCGAGGCTGACGCACGAAAAACACAGACTCGGATGCACCACACATCTTAAACGGATCACATAAGCTAAACACGTCTAAAAGAGCCTGTGCTTTTACCGAAGTAAAAACACACGCATTTAGCTTACGTAAAAAAATATATTAAGATGTGTGGTAAATTTATATTATCACAAACAATTTAAAAATACAACAACTTTTTAAAATAACTATTTAAAAGTGCCGCTGTTTCCGAGCTGGGAGGCGCAGAGAAAATTGTGCAGAACGTGCAAATGGAAATCCGTAGGATGTCCCGAAGCTGTATGCGATACAGCGAGAGGTGACATTTGCACGTAACAAAACGTAAAAAAATAAGGAGTCCCGCAGGACTCCTTTCCATAAACAATTAAAGAAATAATGTAATTATATTATATAAAGCTATACACATACAAAACAATGCGTTTTGTGTTCTGTGCGATTTAATCAAGCCGAACCTTACTTTAGTGTTAACTGACCAAGACTTGCTTTTCTCAAATAATCATTGATAAATCCGTCAAGATTACCGTCCATTACGGAGCCGATATTACCAACTTCATAGTTTGTTCTGTGGTCTTTAACCATATTGTAGGGGTGGAATACATAGGAACGAATCTGACTGCCCCATGCAATTTCTTTCTGCACGCCCTTAATATCTTCAATCTTTTCCTTCTGCTCAGCTTCAGCAAGCTCCATAAGTTTCGCCTTAAGCATCTTCATGGCAGTATCCTTATTCTGGAACTGGCTTCTTTCATTCTGACAAGCAACAACTACGCCTGTAGGAATATGTGTGATACGGATAGCAGAGCTTGTCTTGTTAACGTGCTGACCGCCTGCACCGCTTGCACGGTAGGTATCAATACGAAGGTCATCGGGATTGATATTGATTTCGATATCGTCTTCAATATCGGGCATAACCTCAACCGATGCAAAGGACGTATGACGACGACCTGCCGAGTCAAAGGGAGAAATTCTTACAAGACGGTGAATGCCCTTTTCGCACTTTGCAAAGCCGTAAGCATTAAGTCCCTCAAGAAGGATACTTGCACCCTTAAGACCTGCTTCATCACCATCAAGTATATCAAGAACACTTACCTTGTAGCCTCTGGTTTCTGCCCACATGGTATACATTCTGTAAAGCATCTGACACCAGTCCTGCGCCTCTGTTCCGCCTGCACCTGCGTGAAGTGTGATAATGGCATTGCTCTTATCGTAAGGGCCGGAAAGAAGTGTTTCAAGCTTCATATTTTCGATGTTTTCGGAAAGAGAGTTAAAGCCTGTCTGGATTTCTTCAAGAAGGCTTTCATCATCTTCCGCAATTGCAAGCTCAACTAAAGTTGTCATATCTTCCCAGTCTGTCTGAAGTGCCTTAAAACGGTCGATTTTAGTGGTGAACTCCTTTATTTTCTGGAGAACTTTCTGACTGTTTTTCATATCGTTGTAGAAATCAGGCTCAAGTGTTTCTTTCTCAAGTTTTGCTATATTTTCCTTTGCACCGTCAATATCAAGTGCAATTCCAAGCTCCTCAATGGGCTTTTCCATTGCTGCAAGGTCAAGGCGTATCTGTTCGTATTCAACTATCATTATTTATCTTCCTTTCATAGAACGCAAATCAAGGGATTGTCAGTCGTTTTTATTCATGCAACAAGCTTTGTACTTTTTGCCGCTGCCACAAGGACACGGATCGTTTCTGCCAACCTTTTCTGCTGCTTTTTTCACAACAGGTTTTTTCGTATCTGTTCCGTCACCATGTGATGTGGTAAGGGGCTTTGCAACCTCTACTCGCTGAATCTGTACCTGCGGTCTTGCATGGAAAAGACTGCGTACAGTATCTTCACAGATAAGATTATTCATCTCTTCAAACATATCCATACCCTGGAACTTATATTCCTGAACAGGGTCATGCTGACCGTATGCACGGAGAGTAATACCGTTTTTGAGCTGATCCATATCATCAATATGATCCATCCATCTGCGGTCAACACTTCTGAGAAGAACCACTCTTTCAACCTCGCGCATACTGTCGCCAAACAGTTCACACTGCTTTTCATATGCGTCCATTGCCATTTCACGAACTTCTTTTGCAACGGTCTCGCGATCAAGGTGGTTGTAGTCACGCTTGTCAAAATCGAGTACGCCTTTTGTAAAGAACATTGACTCAAAATAATCGATAAGTCCCATCATATTCCAATCGTCGGGAAATTCAGAAGTTGCATAGGTTGCCATTGCACCGTCAATAACCTTATCAATCATTTTTATGATGGAGCCGCTTATATCTTCTCCGTCAAGCACCTGACGGCGTTGCTGGTAGATAAGATTACGCTGTTCGTTCATAACATCGTCATACTGAAGTACATATTTTCTGGAAGCGAAATTGCGTCCTTCAATCTTTCTCTGTGAGCTTTCGATTACGTTTGTAAGAAGCTTCTGTTCAATAGGCTCATCCTCGGGAAGTCGGAGCGTTGCAATCATTCGCTCTATTCTTTCACCGCCGAAAAGTCTCATCAAGTCATCATCCAGACCAAGGAAGAATCTTGACTTACCAGGGTCGCCCTGACGACCGCTTCGTCCACGGAGCTGGTTATCAATACGGCGTGATTCGTGACGCTCTGTACCGATAATGTAAAGACCGCCCAGATCCCTTACTTCCTGTGCTTCTGCTTCTATGGAAGCCTTGTGTTTCTGATAAAGCTCTGCATACTTTTCTCTTGCTTCAAGAATTTCAGCATTATCTGTATCGGCAAAACCTGTTGCCTCGGAAATAAGGAACTCGTCATATCCCAGCTTTGCCATTTCTGTTTTTGCAAGATATTCCGCATTACCGCCAAGCATAATATCGGTACCACGGCCCGCCATGTTTGTGGCAATGGTTACAGCACCTTTCTTACCTGCCTGTGCAACGATAAGAGCTTCTTTGTCGTGATGCTTGGCATTAAGCACCTGATGCTTTATTCCGCGTGATTTCAAAACTGCACTGAGTTCTTCTGATTTGTCAATAGTGATTGTACCAACAAGGATAGGCTGTCCTGTCTGGTGAACTTGCTGGATTTCGTCTGCAATTGCCTTAATCTTACCTCTGTGATTGAGGAAAATCTGGTCATTTTCATCTATTCTTGCAAGAGGCTTATTGGTAGGAATTTCAATAACATCAAGAGAATAAATTCCGCGGAATTCGTCCTCCTCAGTCTTTGCCGTACCTGTCATACCGCTGAGCTTTTTGTAAAGACGGAAATAGTTCTGGAATGTAATGGTTGCAAGTGTCTTATTTTCTCTTTCAACTTTTACGCCTTCCTTGGCTTCAATAGCCTGGTGAAGTCCGTCGCTGTATCTTCTGCCTATCATAATACGGCCTGTAAATTCGTCAACGATAAGAACTTCGCCATCTTTCACCACATAGTTTACATCACGGTGCATTGTGCCGTGAGCACGCATTGCCTGATTGAGGTGGTGGGAAAGAGTCATATTTTCAGGATCGGAAAGGTTTTCTATATTAAAGTGCTTTTCAGCCTTTTCAATACCTCTGGGTGTAAGGTTTACAGTTCTTGCTTTTTCATCGATTACATAATCTGCATCGATGTTGTCGTTTTCCTCTTTGGAGTCAAGCTCCTTGAACTTCATAGCTGTAAGAGTGCGCACAAACCTGTCCACAACGGTGTAAAGCTCCGTTGAAGCTTCGCCTGCACCGCTTATTATAAGGGGAGTACGCGCCTCGTCAATCAATATGGAGTCAACCTCGTCCACAATTGCAAAAACGTGACCGCGCTGAACCATATTTTCCTTGTATATAACCATATTGTCACGAAGATAGTCAAAGCCCATCTCGTTATTTGTACCGTAGGTAATGTCTGCCTGATAAGCTTTTTTCTTTTCCTGGGGTTCCATCTGACTTACTGCAAGTCCAACGCTGAGACCTAAGAATCTGTAAAGCTTGCCCATCCATTCGCTGTCACGACGTGCAAGGTAGTCGTTAACGGTTACGATATGAACACCTTCACCTGTAAGTGCATTAAGATATGCAGGAAGTGTTGCAACAAGAGTTTTACCTTCACCTGTTTTCATTTCGGCAATTCGTCCCTGATGAAGAACTATACCGCCGATAAGCTGAACGGGGAAGTGGCGCATTTCAAGAACACGCCATGCTGCTTCGCGTACTGTGGCAAAAGCCTCCGGCAAAATATCGTCAAGAGTTTCACCTTTTTTGAGCCTTTCCTTAAAGTGCGGAGTCTTTGCTTTAAGGTCGCTGTCGGAAAGCCCCTTATATTCTTCTTCGTAAGATAAAATTTTGTCAACTATCGGCTGTATTTTCTTAAGCTCTCTCTGTGAGTATGAGCCGAAGATTTTTTCTAATAATCCTGCCATTTATAATTCCTCCTTGCGGATTCTTAATTTACTGATTAAAACAATACCTCATAATATTTTACCATAATCGGAGTATAAAATCAAGAACTATAAATAGGAAATTAAAGAAAACGGCGACATTTTTTGCCCCGGTTTGTTTTGAATATAAAGTAAAAAACAGCCACATTGAGTGACTGTTTTTGTAATTATTTGTCCATATTGAACTTCTTTCTGAATTTTTCAACACGACCGCCTGTATCAACAAGCTTCTGCTTTCCTGTAAAGAAAGGATGGCACTTAGAACAAATTTCAACGAAAATGTTTTCCTTTGTAGAACCTGTTTCAATTACATTGCCGCATGCACACTTGATAACAGTCTGCTTATAATCGGGATGGATACCTTCTCTCACGACATTCACCTCTTTCCAAAAAAATGAGATATGTTAAAAAAAATTAAACACCAATTCAGCGAATGCTATTATAACACAAGTTTTTTGGGAATGCAACTGTTTTTTTACAAAACTTTTAAAATATTTTTGAACCTCAAAAAAATTGTAAATAGGAATAAAATTTCTTGACAGTAATGTTAATTAAATATATAATATATATGTGGTTTTGTGGGTACGTGGTACTCAATATGATGTATTTTTACCCGGGACAGCCACTTAATATATATAAGGAGGTGTTACAATGGGAATGGAAATTGCCATTGCTGCTGTAGTTGCAGTAGTTCTTGCAATCATCTCCGGTGCGATTTGTTTTAAACTCGGTATTTCTCATAGAAAAAGAGTTGCCGAAGCTCAGATAGGCAGTGCAGAAGCAGAAGCGAAGAGAATAGTTGACGAAGCTGTTAAAACGGCCGAGAATAAGAAACGCGAATCACTTCTCAGCGCTAAAGAAGAGATAAATAGAAATCGTAACGAAGCTGAAAGAGAGCTTAAGGAACGTCGCGGTGAAATATCCAGACAGGAACGCAGGCTGCAGCAAAAGGAAGATGCTCTTGATAAAAAAGCGGAAAACATGGAAAAGAAAGATGAAACATTGAACCGCAAAATCAAGGAAGCAGATGAAGAAAAAGAGAAGATTGCAGGCATTCACAAGGCACAGATTGAACTTTTGGAACGTCTTTCCGGTCTTACTGCGGAAGAGGCAAAGGAATATTTGCTTAAAAATGTTGAAGACGAAGTTCGTCATGAAGCTGCAATCATGATTAAGGAAATTGAAACACAGGCTAAAGAAGAAGCCGACAAACGTGCAAAGAATATCATCAGTGCAGGTATTCAGCGCTGTGCTGCTGACCACGTTGCAGAAACAACTGTATCGGTTGTTTCGCTTCCCAACGATGAAATGAAGGGAAGAATTATCGGTCGTGAGGGCCGTAATATCAGAACACTTGAAACACTTACGGGTATTGACCTTATTATTGACGACACTCCGGAAGCGGTTATCCTTTCAGGATTTGACCCCATCCGTCGTGAGGTTGCCCGTGTAGCACTTGAAAAACTCATTGTTGACGGCCGTATCCATCCTTCAAGAATTGAGGAAACTGTGGAAAAGGCAAGAAAAGAAGTTGAAGCTACTATTAAGCAGGAGGGTGAACAGGCTACATTCGATACGGGTGTACACGGACTTCATCCCGAAATCATTAAGCTTCTTGGTAAGCTTAAATTCAGAACAAGTTACGGACAGAATGTACTTAAACACTCAATTGAAGTTTCCCATGTTGCAGGTATTATGGCAGGGGAGCTTGGTGTTGACGTTGCAACCGCAAAGCGTGCAGGTCTTCTTCATGACCTTGGTAAAGCGGTTGACCATGAAATCGAGGGAAGCCATATTTCCATCGGTGTTGATATTGCGAAAAAGTATAACGAAAATAAGGAAGTTATCCATGCGATAGAAGCACATCACGGTGATGTGGAAGCAAAGACGATTATTGCTTGTCTTGTTCAGGCGGCAGATGCTGTAAGTGCAGCTCGCCCCGGTGCAAGAAGAGAAAATATTGAAGCGTATATCAAGAGACTTCAGCAGCTTGAAGAGATTGCAACATCTTTTTCAGGCGTTGAAAAATCTTATGCAATTCAGGCAGGTAGAGAAGTTCGTATTATGGTTAAGCCCGAGGAAATCGGTGACGGTGATATGGAATTTGTGGCAAGAGAAATTGTCAAGAAAATCGAAAGCGAGCTTGAATATCCCGGTCAGATTAAAATCAATCTTATCAGAGAGACACGTACAACCGATTACGCTAAATAAATTTTGCTTTCATAAAATGAGCAGACCGTAAAAAGCGTGATGTTTTATAGAAAAACTACTCTTAAAAACTGAAAAGACAATATGTCTCTCATAGCTCTTTAGGAAGAATTCGCAAAAGCGAATTCAGAATAAACGCTTTTTACTGAAAACGAACTTCACCTCTCGATGTACTTTTGTACACCTTCGGGATTCAGATCGTTTCCTCTGCAACATTTTCTGTTTGCAAAATTGCTCACATTAACTTAACAAATAAAAGGGCATTTCCGCTGAAATGCCCTTTTGTTTCCCTTTAGGAAGGTAATATTATGAACATTTTATTTATTGGCGACATAATGGGAAGATGCGGCAGAGACGCCGTGTTTGAACTTCTTCCCGAAATTAAAGATGAATATAATATTGACTATACAATTGCTAATGGTGAAAATGCCTCCGGCGGACTTGGAATGAACAGGCGCGGTTATGAAGAGCTTACAAGAGCAGGGATTGACTTTTTCACTATGGGAAATCACACGTTTTCCAAGAAAGAGATAGTTTCTCTTTTAAATGAGGGGGAAAATATTGTCCGTCCTGCAAATCTTGAAGGGGAAAATCCCGGCGAAGGTATGGCAATAATAAATATAAACGGCACAAAACTTGCCATAATCAATCTAATAGGAAGAATTTATATCAATGAAAATCACCATTCTCCGTTTTTTGCGGCGGAGGAACTTATAAAAAAGGCGAAAGAAAGAACCAACAATATTATTATAGACTTCCACGCGGAGGCAACCAGCGAAAAGGAAGCACTCGGTTACTATCTTGATGGAAAGGTTAGTGCAGTTTTGGGTACGCACACCCACATACAGACTGCCGATGAGCGTATACTGCCCCACGGGACCGCATATATTACCGATGTGGGAAGAACAGGCGCAATAAACGCCGTTTTAGGTCTTGATAAAGACGCATCTATTGCCAGATTTACGCTTCCACCGGACATAAAAAAGCCCCCATTTAAAGTGGCAGAGGGAAAAGGTCAGCTTTGTGCAGTAGTAATCAAAATTGACGAAAAGACAGGAATGGCAGAGGAGATTATAAGAATATGCAAATCAGGAAGATAGGAAAAATTTCTCTTTACCAAAGCAAAGTTTTTGAGAAGTTCCCGAAAATTGTTCACGGATTTACCACCCGTGAGGGCGGAGTAAGTAAAGGCCAGTATGAAAGCCTTTCATTAAGCCCCTACCGTGGTGATGATATAGAATGCGTTCATAAAAACGAGGAAATTCTGTGCGATAGCCTTGATCTTGATTATTCCCGACTTTCCTCCACAAAACAGGAACATACAGACAATATAGAAATTATAAACAAGGAAAATATCGGCATCGGTGTGCACTCGCAGTGGGGAAAAGGCGTTGATGCAGTAATAACACGGGAGAAAAATGTCCCCATTCTTTGTTACAGTGCCGACTGTGTGCCCATTATTATGTACGCATCCGACATTGAAGCAATTGCCGCCATACATTCGGGCTGGAAAGGAACTCAGTTGAAAATTGCGGAAAAAACAGCAAAAAAACTTATAGAAATGGGCGCAAACTCTGAAAACATATACACCGCGATAGGTCCTTGTATCGGAAAATGTTGCTATGAGGTAAGCGGCGATGTAGCAGAGCAGTTTGATGAAAAATATTATACTGCCAAGGACGGCGGAAAATATATGCTTGATCTGGAAAAAGCGAATTTTGATATGTTATTAAACTTAAATATTCCGGAAGAAAATATTTCGGTATCCGGAATTTGTACAAAATGCAACAACGACCTCTTTTTCTCCCATCGCGGACAGGGTGGAAAAAGCGGTACATTAGGCGGAATAATTTGTATAAAAGGATGATTTTCGTGAAGAAAATAAAATATATTGCTCTCTTGATGATAGCGGTTTTGCTGCTGTCAGCCTGCGGTAAGGGTGATGATAACAAAAAACAGAATAAAAACGACAACTCTGCAATAACTTTGCAGATGAAGGAAATAAGTAACTTCAATCCTTTTCTTGTAAGTAATCACAGCGTAAGGGATGTGTATTCATTATGCTATGAACCTCTGTTTGCTGTTGATAACACCATTCATCCGCAGGGAGTTCTGGCACAGAGCATAGATATTTCAGATGACTGTATGACTGCAGTTATAAATCTGAAAGATTCCGTTTTGTGGCACGACGGTGTTGGCTTTACAGGCGGAGATGTTATATACACCATAAACTTGCTTAAAGCAAACCCCGACTGGGAGTATTATGAATATGTGAAATATATCGATACAGTTACTGTAATTGATGACTATACTTTGCGTATCACATTGACAAAACCTTACGGACAGATTGCTTATAGTCTCACATTTCCAATTGTAGCGGCGCACAATACTGCTATGGATTCCTCAATATTGGGGACAGGCCCTTATAAATTCAGCAGTTATATTCCTGCAACGTCTCTTGAACTTGTAAAAAATGAGGCGTGGCATGGGGGAGATGCAAACTGTGAAAAAATCAATGTAAATATAATAAAGGATAACGTTGCCGTAACAACCGCCTTTAATACAGGAATACTGAGTGCAGTTACTGACCAGTCATTTGATTCTGAAAACGCATCACCGAGAGCAGGCTCAAAAACCTATTCTTATCCGTCCACTGAGTTTGAATATATAGCCTTAAATCACAACAAGGGGATTTTTCAATCCCAGAATATCCGTAGTGCAGTTTCCTATGCTATAGACCGCACAACCATTGTGAACGAATGCTATAACGGCGGAGCAATGGAGGCAAATGCCCCCATACATCCGGCAGCAGAGGGAGTGGCGGAATCATCCATACAGTCGCAGTTCAGCCTTGCTAATGCAAATGAAATGCTTTTTATGGAAGGATATACAATGGATGAAAGCACAAAGCTTTTAAAAGACAGCCAAAACAATACTTTGTCTTTTACGCTTCTTGTTAACGAAGACAATCCTCAAAGAATGAAAACTGCCCAGCTTCTTGTAAAACAATTTTTCGCTGCAGGTATAGATGTGAACGTAACGGCACTTCCTTTTGAAGAATATCTTGAAAGAATTTCAAGCGGAAATTTTGATGCTTATCTGGGAGGAACAAGGCTTAGAAATGTTTATGATTTTGATGCACTTCTTTCCGAAAACGGAGCTCTTAATAACTATGGATATAAGAGCGAATATATTGAAATGGCATTAGATGCATTGAATACAGCACCGGGGCAGGACAGCCTGAGCGATGCGGTATTCAATTTTGAAGAGCTTTTTGTAAGAGAACAACCTGTTATAGGCTTGCTTTTCAAAAACAGAACTCTTTTAGTCGCGGAAAATGTAAACGGTGATATTTTACCCTCTGTCAATGCTCCCTATAAAAATATTGACAGATGGTCTGTAAATTAACAAAAAACACCTCTCTGTAATAATATATAGAGAGGTGTTTTCATTATGAATATAGAAAGAATACTGATTATCGGCGGAGATTCCCGTATAAATTATCTGTCTCAAGGACTTTTGGAAGATGGATTCAAGGTAAAAACATTTGACGGCAGTGAAGCACTTAAAACAGCGGTAGAGGAGAGCGATGCAGTAGTGTTGGGACTCCCCTGCAGCCGTGACGACAAAACTGTCGATGCACCAAACCTTTCAGAAAGCATTCTTCTCAAGGACTTATTTCATATTATGGGAAAAAACAAGCTGCTCCTTGCAGGGAAAATGTCCCAGGGCACAAAAGCCGTGGCAGATGTTTTCGGTGTAAAGTGGGTAGACTATTTTATGCGCGAGGAATTGGAAATTTTAAACGCTATTCCCACCTGTGAGGGTGCACTTCAGATAGCAATGGAAGAACTTCCGATAACTTTATTCGGCTGTGATGCGGTGATAACGGGCTTCGGTAAGGTGGCACAGCCTATTGTTTCTGCACTTCGTGCATTGGGTGCAAATGTGACGGTATGCGCACGCAAGCCTTCCGCTCGTGCAAAAGCACGCACTTTCGGAGTAAATGCAGTAGATTTTAACCTTCTTAAAGACTGTATGGGCAGGGCGGATCTTGTATTTAATACCGTTCCCCAATGCGTTATAAACCGCAGAGAGTTAATAGCGGCAAAAAATGCTCTTATAATAGATCTTGCATCCAAACCCGGCGGAGTTGATATGGAGGCGGCAAAGGACCTTGGCGTAAAAGTCATATGGGCACTGGGACTTCCGGGGAAGGTAGCGCCTGTCACAGCAGGAAATATCATAAAAGAAACCATCTGCAATATCTTAGGTGAGTTAGGTGAATAATTTATGGATGCAGCAAAAATTCGGTTAGGATTTGCATTTACCGGCTCGTTTTGCACAATGAGAAAAGTGACGGATGTTTGTAAAACCGTGAAAGAAGCCGGCTACGATATTTTTCCCATAATGAGTGAAACAGTTTACT
>SVJW01000048.1 GCA_015068735.1 Oscillospiraceae bacterium | reverse complement strand
TTTCTCTCTACTCTTCCGTTACAGGAATGGTACTTCTTTTTATAATCAATAAATTTCAACTGGAATTTTCGTGGTTTTCACTTGGTACAGCGTTGGTTTATTCGGGTGTATGTATACTTTCGGGATATTGCTCTATAAAGGCGCTTGATACCGCAAATTTATCCGTGTATTCCGTTTTTATGATGATAGGCGGAATGCTCCTTCCTTTCGTTTATGGCGTGTTTTGCGGAGAAGATATGACAATTGCCAAATACATATGTTGCGCTCTCATAGTCCTTTCCGTAGCTATGACGGGAACCTTTGGTGGTCAGTCGAAAAAAGCCCTTATATACTACATTGCAATATTTATACTGAATGGGTTGGTTGGAGTTATTTCTGCTTTTCATCAGTCACATTCTTCTTTATGTGTTAACAGCGAAAGCTTTGTGATTCTCAACAAAATAATAACAGCAGTAATTTGCTGTGTGCTTATTTTCTTTTCAAAACAAAGAAACTTTACTATCAGCAGGAAATCATTTGCACTTTCGGCAGGATACTCTTCTTTTAACAGTATCGGAAACCTCTTGCTTTTGATTGCGTTAACTAAGCTTCCCGCTTCAGTTCAGTATCCTATCGTTACAGGAGGCACAATTGTTTTTGCAACCGTTATTGACCTGTTAAGGAAAGAAAAAGTATCAAAAAGGGAAATCTTTGCGACGTTTACCGCATTTGGAGCATCGGTGTTAATGGCATTCTAATATAGAAACAAAGAGGAATTGAACTTGAATAAAGTACCCAAATAAAACAATTGCGGAATAAAGAGTTCTGCATCTTAATAAAAGCGAGTGTGACAAAAGTAACTTTTTGTCACACTCGCTTTTATGTCGTCCATAAATTATATTGCTTTCGAAGCATTGCAGGGGTAATATTATATTTTTCCTTGAAAATTTTATTGAAATGGCTGAAGCTTGCGTACCCTACCGATTCGGAAATATCCTCAAGATGCTCTTTTGTGAAAATAATGTCGTTATATGCTTTTTCAAGCCTGAGGTTAAGTATGTAATCGTGAATGTTCATTCCAAGGTGTTTTTTTGTAAGTCTTGCCAGGTGGCTCTGACTGTATCCCGAAATCCGTGTAAATGCGCTTATACCCTGGCGAAGATTTTTCTCCTTTTTCATTTCCGTCATCGCAACGGAAAGAGCCTTAGGAATTTTCTCTTTTGTCATATGAAGATAAGTGTTGAGGAAAGAACAAAGGAGTAATTTGCAGTCATTCTCATCAAAATCGGAATGCGGATTAGCCAAAAAAGACAGATTTCTGTCAGATTTAAAAAGAAGAATATGTGGAGAAGACATAATTTCATCGGAAAGTATCTTTCTGTAAAGTGCAGATACTCGTTCAAACTCATCTTTTTTTACCGACAGACAAACAATCTTTATTTCTTTGGACTGATTTAAAAATTTATGACTGTCAAGAGGGCGGAGAAATAGAACATCTCCTTTTTCCATAGTAAGATTTTCACCATTTACTGTTTTATCGCACCTGCCGTCTATAATATAAATCAACTCGTAGAAATTATGATAGTGACAAATATTGCTCAATTTTCGGTTATAAATATACTGAAATATGTAACTGTTCTTTTTGGGGTTATGTATCTTGTCAAACTCGTAACAAATTGCATTCATGGATTTCACCTCTCTGCCTTTTATTATAATATCAGTTTTCTGTATCGTCAACAAAAATGATTAAAAATCGCATAAAATAGTCAGTAGCAACATTTACTTCCGCGTATGGAAATTGATATAATAAAATCAGATAGGAGCGATTGAAATGATAGAATTTGAACACAAACTTCCCCGTAGATGGGTGGGAGAAAAAAGAGTAGGTACATACAATAATGTTGAGCTCGGTTTTCCCTCAATTCTTACGACTACCGACTCTAAACTCGGTATGTTTATCCGTGCACTCCGTAACAGCATTACAGCGGAAAGAAGCCTCGTTTTCATCGACGGCAAAATACTTATGTGCGACAAAAACTGGATCCGTGACCACGTTCATATTATGAAAGCAATGCGCCATTGGGAGTATGAGCTTTCCGAATTTCTCAATTTTATCATTGACACACAGCGTGAAGACGGACAGTTTTACGAACTTATAAAGCAGTACGACGATTGGCATTGGAAAAAGGTAAACGAGGACTGTTATGTAATGTATCCTGACGACAACCTCACCCTTGTAAGACTGGAGCTTGAAGCAGATATTGAATACCTTGTTGTTGAGGGAGCAATGTACCTTTACAGAATAACAGGTGATGACGAATGGCTCAAAAAGGTGCTTCCCGGACTTGAAAAGGGAATTGACTATATCACAAGCGACAAAAAGAGATGGGATGAAGAACACGGGCTTGTGAAAAGACCTTTCACCATTGATACGTGGGACTTCAAATACGATTGTTCACCTGATAACAGAAAAATAGAAGACGATACACCAATGTCGATAATGCACGGCGATAATTCAGGCGTTTATCAGGCAATGCACCAGTTAGCGTGGTTTAACCGCAGACTTGGAAACGAAGAAAAAGCCGAAGAATGGGAGAAGCGTGCAGAGGTGCTTCGTGAAAATATGATGAAGCATCTCTGGAACGGCAAGTTCTTTATGCATCAGCTTCACCTCGGCCACGAGGGTGCAGATAATCTTGAGAATGAAAGACTCTCGCTTTCCAACACATATGACATAAACCGTGGGGTTACATCACTTGAACAGTCGAGAAAAATCATTGAGGAATATATGTCCCGTCGTGAGAAAACCGATTGCTTTGCCGAATGGTTCAGCATAGATCCGCCATACGACCACTTTATCCACTATCAGAAAGGTCAGTATGTAAACGGCGCAATTTCGCCATTTACGGCAGGCGAGCTTGCAAAGGCGGCACTCAACAACGGTTACGAAGAGTACGGCTGGGATATAATTTCAAGATTTATGGAACTTGTGGAACGCGACGGAACTACATATTTCCTTTATTACCCCGATTCAAAACCGCAACCCCAGGGTGGTCCGAGTGCGTGGGGATCGGCGGCGTTTGTAAGTGCCGTTGATGAAGCTCTTGCGGGTATTAATGACATTGGCGTAAACTATGATGAAATCTATTTTTCACCCAAGTTCCCCGTGACACCGTATACCGAGCTTCGCTACATCACGGGATATGAAGTAAATAAGACAATGGTAGATGTGCGCTATATTCTGAAGGACGAGGGTATGCGCTACGACATCTATTCCCCTGCAAAGAAGATAAAAACACATATTCTTCTCCCGAAAGGAAAAGAGTGCAAATCAGTTTTAGTAAATTCCGTGGAAGTTCCTTTTGAAAAGGTTCTTGTTGCGCAGTCAGGATATGTGGATTTTGAAATCAGCGACCTTTCCGGTAAGGTTAGTATTGAAATTCTGTTTGACTGAAAATGGAGGTAAAATAAAATGAAAAAGAAAAACGTATTGCTGATAGCAGGCGGAGGCACTTTAGGTACTTATGCATCGGAAGAACTTCTTCGTCTTGGACATTCGGTTGATGTAATTTGTCTTGAGGATAAAATTTCCGACAATGAAAACCTTACATTCTATAAATCCTATGCAACGAATGAGTTTCTGGAAGAACTCTTCAGCAAAAAGCATTATGACGGTATTATAAATTTCATTCATTATCCTGATGCCGATATGTATAAACCCGTACATAAGCTTCTTACTGACAATACAGAGCACCTGATATTTTTGTCTTCATACCGTGCATATGCAGACCTTCAGAATCCCATTACGGAAAGTGCTCCGTTCTTGCTTGATGTTTCAACCGATGAAAATTTCCTTGCAGAGGAAGATTATGCCCTGTCAAAGGCAAAGGCTGAAAAATTCATCCGTGAGGAGTCAGGTACAAAAAACTGGACAATTGTCCGCCCAGTTATATCCTTCTCCGATAAGAGGCTTGATATTGTAACCATCAACAGACAAGTGGTTTTAGATGCTCAAAAGAAAGGAAAGCCGGTAATTCTCCCCGAAAATGTTAAAAACCTCACAGCAGGTCTTGACTGGTCAGGAAATACCGGTAAGATTATTGCAAATCTTCTGTTTAAGGAGAATACACTGGGTGAGGCTTATACAATTTCTTCGGCACAGAATCTTAGCTGGGGAGAGGTTGCAGATTTGTATACCGAACTGGCAGGAACGGAATTTAAGTGGATTGAAAAAGATGAATGGCTTCGCCACGACGAATATATCCAGAACAGTTATTGGGCTGCTGTGTACGACAGATTCTTCGACAGAAAAATCGATAACAGTAAAGTGCTTAAGGCAACAGGATTGAAAAAAGAAGATTTCAAATCAATAAAAGAAGGTCTTAAAATAGAAATCGAAAAAGCAAAAACGGTAGGAGGTACAAAATGAATATAAAAAAGACAGCTAACGGTTGTGATTTTATAGTCGAAATCAATGAGAACCGTAAGTTAAGATTATTACAGCTTACCGATATGCAGCTTATTGATTCTATGCAGAAAAGAACCCCCGAAAGGCTTGGGAAAGAGGCAACAGATGCATGGCTTCCAGAGAATTTTGATGCCTTGTGCGGAAATCATATCCGTTCATTGGTAGCGCAGACGAATCCCGATTTGATTTTCATAACGGGGGATATAATCTATGGCTCCTTTGACGATAACGGAACGAGCTTTGAATGGTTTTGTAACTTTATGGATTCATTGGAAATTCCTTGGGCACCCACATTCGGCAATCACGATAATGAGTCGAAAAAAGGTGTGGACTGGCAATGCAGTCAGTTTGAGAAAAGCAAGTGGTGTGTGTTCAAAAGGGGAAATGTAACGGGAAACAGTAACTTTACGGTAGGAATTTCGTCAGCAGGGGAGCTTCGCGCTGTCCTTCACCTTCTTGATACAAACGCCTGCATCTATGAAAGGGGATTGTATCCCGACCAGCTTGAAATGGTAAAGGCAAACACCCTCAAAATTCAGGAAAACTTCGGAAGAAAAGTTCCTGCATTTTTAGGACTCCATATCCCGACAACAGAGTTTGTAGATGCGGAAATTTCAAAAGGCTACAAAACAGATACAAGGGAACTTTACACAATCGGTGTAGATGCAGATAAAAAAGATAATGACTTCGGTTGTAAAAAACAAGGTTTGAAACTTCCCATAAAGGCGGAGAATTTCCTTGAAATTATTAAGGAATCCAATGTAAAAGCCGTTTTCGCAGGGCATTTTCATTGTATCAATACGGTCATCGAATATGAAGGAATAAGGTGGGTGTTCGGACTTAAGACAGGTCAGTACGACAATCATATTCCGGGGCAAGTTGGAGGTACGCTTCTTACCATTGACGGTGATGATTTTGACGTATGCCACATTCCGTCTCTTGTGCCTTACGGAAAATATCCCAAAAATGCGCCGATGTTTAATGATTTCTTCTGTGAATGAAAAAAAGAACGATATCGTTAAGATATCGTTCTTTTTTGTCTATTCCATATCTTCCTGATATAGGCTCATTTTCTTATACTCTTTTGGTGAACAGTTTTTTTGCTTTTTAAAAACTCTGTTAAAATACGAGAGTGACGAAAACCCCGTCTTTAATGCGGTGGAAGAGACGTTTTCTCCTGATTTTAAAAGTTTCCCTGCCTCATATATCCTCACGAAATTGAGGTATTCTACAGGTGTTATTCCTGTCGCTTTTTTAAATAGTCTGGAAAAATACTGCTCATTCAGATGGAGCAGATTACCTAATTCATTTAAAGTAATATTTTCGTCGTAATTGTGGTTTATGTATTCTATAACGGGCATAATTTTTTCAAGCAAATCGTTTTTTACGAGGTTGATGTTATCAACAAGCAGTTCCCTTTTGTGTAAAAGAGAAATTATTAAATATATGTTTGCTATTACTGAGTAGTTATACGCAATTTCGCTATGTTCATTTGCCGTAATCATAGCATTCATATATCGGCAGATTTCCTCAGTATCTATATCTTTATTTTTGAAAACAAAATCCGTCACACTGTCGGTTTCTAACATCGTGCCAAGATATTTTAAGTTATCGCTGAATTTAGCAGGATTTAAAAACTGTATAACCACATTTTCAAGATTTTCGGATTCAACCGTTGTCGAGTGGGGGACATTGCTGTTGAAAAATGCCACGTCACCGCTATTAAGCTCAAAAGTTCCGCGTGATGTGGTATAGGTCATTTTTCCTTTCATTATATACAGCAGTTCTATTTCTTTGTGAAAATGAAAGTTGGCTGCTCTACGCCCTTTTGCAATAAAAACAGGACGTGCGGCACTTATAAAAGATATTTTTTCATTATACACGGAAAATCACCCCTAATGTCATAAAAGTTCAAATACATATCATAATTCGTGTAGTTTTAAATCAAAAAAGTTGCTATTATAAATATAGCATAAATAATTGTATAATGCAATAACTATAAAAATAAAAAGGTGATAAATATGGATTTTACATTAAAACATCTTGAGGTAACACTGGGCATAGTTAAAGAGCGTATGGCGAAAGTAAAAAGGGAGATTGATGGCATAGAATATGCAGAAAGCGGATATATGTCGCCGCCTGCATTACCCGAAGAAATAAAATGGATATCCTTTGACCAAAGTAAGAGTATTTCGGGAAAGGATAAACATTTCTGGCTTAAGTTTTCTGTGTCTGTACCTGAAAATCTGACAAATTGGCAGGCAAGGGTTGACATCAGCACCGGCCACCGCGAGGGCTGGGATGTATTAAATCCCCAGATGCTTGTGTTCGTTAACGGCAAGGTAACTCAGGGACTTGATGTAAATCATAAGGATATTTATCTTCAGCCCGGAAAGAACGATGTTCTTATCTACGCATACAAGGGAATGATCAACTCGGAATTCAAGGTACGCCTTTTCTATAAGGAAATTGATCTTGATACGCAGAAACTTTACTACGATCTTGTAACGGTAAAAAGTGCTCTTGAAGCTATGGGAGAGCATTCAGCCCATTATGCTCAGCTCAGCGCAAATGTGAAACAGGCGCTTAACCTTATAGACATCAACTCAAATGAGTGTGATTTTTATGAAAGCGTAAAGAAGGCAACTGCATTTTTCGATGAAAACATCTGGACAGAAAAGGGTGTAAACGAGCTTGCGACTGTAAGCTTTACCGGTCACACACACATAGATGTGGCATGGCAATGGACACTTGCGCAGACCAGTGAAAAAATGCAGAGAAGCACGGCAACAATACTTAACCTTATGAAAAAATACCCCGATTATAAATTCTTCCTTTCTCAGCCCGTACTTTACGAATATGTCAAGGAGAATCTTCCAGATCTGTATGAGGAAATAAAGAAGCAGGTTGAAAACGGCAACTGGGAAACAGAAGGCAGTATGTGGGTTGAAGCAGACTGTAATCTCTCCGGTGGTGAGAGCATAATCAGGCAGATTATGTACGGAAAAAGATTCTTCAAAGAGGAGTTCGGGCAGGATAACAGTATACTGTGGCTTCCTGATGCTTTCGGCTTTTCTGCCGCACTTCCGCAGATTCTTAAAAAGTGCAATATAGATACTTTTATTACCTCCAAACTCAGTTGGAGCGAGAGCAATAAATACCCCCACGACCTCTTTATGTGGAAAGGTATTGACGGCAGCGAAATTCTCACAAACTTCATAACAGCCCGAGACGCAACAATGCCTTTCGAGGATGACAAGCATACCCGATATAACGGCTACACCACACCTTCGTACGTGCTCGGTGCTTGGCAGAGATTTCAGGACAAGCCCTATTCCGATGAAATAATTGTACCTTACGGTTACGGTGACGGTGGCGGTAGTGCAAACGAGGAAATGCTTGAAATTCTAAACCGTACTGAAAAAGGTATAGCAGGTTTCCCAAAAGTAAAAAGAACGGGGATAAAATCCTATGCTGAAAGAATACATAAAAACTTTGAAGAAGGTGTAAGTAAGCAAGGCGAAGCTCCTAAGTGGTTTGGCGAGCTTTACCTTGAACTTCACCGCGGAACATTTACTTCAATGTCGGAAATCAAGAAATATAACCGTTTCTGTGAATTTTTATATCAGAAGGCAGAACAACTTTCCGTACTCGGCAAAACTTTGCTTGGTGGTAGCTATCCCAAGGAAGAGCTTGAAAAAGGATGGAAGAAAATCCTTCTCAACCAGTTCCACGATATTCTTCCCGGCTCTTCTATCAAGGAAGTTTATGACGATGCTTTCAGGATTTACGGTGAAGCATATGAAACAGGCAAGGACATCTGCAGAGATGCACTTTCAGAAATTGCCGCAAATGTAAAGGCGGAAGAGGGGGTGCTTGTGTACAATGCAAACTCTTTCACTGTAACGGATTATGTAGAGCATAACGGCAAATATCTGTACGCCGAAAACATTCCTGCAATGGGCTGGAAAGTTATTGAGGAAAAAGAAGATTCCCTTTCTGTTTCTGCGGATAAAAACTCTCTTGAAAATATTCACTATAAAATCACTTTTGATGAAAACGGAAATATCACTTCTGTTTTTGACAAGAAAAACCAGAGAGAAATAGTAAAGGAAAACCGCTTCTTAAACACAATTGAAGTGTACGAGAATACCCCCTATTGCTATGACGCGTGGGAAATCAGCGAATACTACAAGGATAATTGTATGCCCCTTGTTTCAAAGGAAGATATAACCGTAGAAAAGGGAGCAAACTTTGCTGAAATTAAGGTAAACCGCAAATTCTCAAAATCTGCTGTTACACAAACCACACGACTTTACAATAATTCTGACAGAATTGATTTTACATTGGATATTGACTGGAACGAGGAAAAAACACTTATCAAAGCGGCATTTCCCTTCAATATTCATACCGATGAAGCAACCTTTGACATTCAGTTCGGAAGTCTTGCGCGCCCCACACATACCAACACATCCTGGGAAAAGGCGAAATTTGAAGTATGCGGTCATAAGTGGGCAGATATGAGCGAGGATGACTGGGGAGTAAGCATCATCAATAATTCCAAGTATGGCTATAGCCTCGGAGAAAATGAAATAAAGATGACACTTCTTACATCTCCCAAATACCCCAATCCTGAAGCGGATATGGGAAAGCACACCATTTCTTATTCTCTTTTTGCGCACGACGGAGGCGCAAGGAAGGGCGATGTGGTAAGGGAAGCGTATAAATTCAATCAACCCCTTACAGCTATTACGGTAAGCGGAAAGGGTAGCCTTGAAAATGAGTTCTCTCTTATAAACATTTCATCTGGTACCGTTATTGCCGAAACAGTTAAACAGGCAGAGGACGGACAGGGAATTGTCGTGAGAATGTATCAGTCTGCAAATAAAACAGAGAAAATATCGCTTTCACTTAATGCTGAATACAGCAAATGTTACCTTTGTGATATGCTGGAAAATCCCACAGCGGAAATCAATCCAAAGGACATAAAAATTAAGCCGTTTGAAGTTGTAACACTGAAGTTTGAAAGGAACTAAGCTATGCAGGACAATATCGATAAAAATTTAGTTATTGAAAACACATCTTTTGATGAAAATATGAAAGTTCACGATGTTACAAAAGAGCCCTTTAAAATTTACGGAAATTCAAAAAGTGCGAAAAACATTTTTGCAAGAATGAATGAAAATGCGGCAGAAAAAGTTTCTGTCGGGGTAAAAAACCGCGGTGCGCGAAGCTCAGGTGTCAGAATCCGTTTTAAGACCGATTCCAAAAGATTTGGTATCAGGGCGGATCTTTCCACAACCTTTCACGCCGGCTCACTCACAAGTATATCGGCGCTCGGGTTTGACATTTATTCTGGAAACAAGTTTATAAAATCCGTATTTCCGGACGACCCTGCAGTAAAGCCGTCGGTGGTTTACGAGCAGGTAGTAGACCTTGAGGGAGATATGTCAGATATCACGGTATATCTTCCGTACAATGCTGTTGTGAATAGCCTGTTCTTTGCCCTTGACAAGGGTGCGACCGTACTTCCTGCAGAGAATTACCGTGACCTTGCTCCTATTGTGTTTTACGGTTCATCAATAACACACGGGTTCTGTGTTTCAAGACCGGGAATTACTTTTACTGCGAAAATCGGCAGAAATCTGAATATGGATTATCGCAATCTTGGCTTCAGCGGAGCGGCAAGAGGGGAGGAGGCAATGGCAGAATACATTGCATCCCTCAATAAATCGGTAATAGTTTGCGAATACGACCATAACGAGCCGAGTGCGGAGGAACTTTCCAAAAGGCATCTTCCATTCTACAAAAAAATCCGCGAAACAGATAAAAACACTCCCATTCTCTTTTTAAGCCGACCTGATGAAAGGGATGCAAACGAGGCACATAAGAGAATGAAGGTTGTAGAGGCTACATACAAGTACGCCCTTGAAAATGGCGATAAAAACGTATATTTCATAGACGGACTTACACTTTTCCCCGATGACATCCGTTATGACTGTACCGTTGATGCCGTACATCCGAACGATCTCGGTGCACATATGATTGCGGAGAAATTAACGGAGAAATTGTGGAAAATTCTAAGTATCTGAAAAGAGGAAAACAATGAAACCAATTAAACTTAAAGCAGCATATAAAGATTACATATGGGGCGGAGAAAAGCTTCGCACAAAATACGGAAAGGATACCGATATGACTCCTCTTGCAGAAAGCTGGGAATTAAGTTGTCATCCCGATGGCGAAAGCATAGTTATCGGCGGAGAATATGACGGAAAAACTCTTGCTGACTATATAAAGGAGAATAAGGGTTGTCTCGGTACACTTTGTAAATCTGATGAGCTTCCTATTCTCATTAAGCTTATCGATGCACAGGATAATCTAAGCGTGCAAGTACATCCAAACGATGAGCAGGCAAAAGAATGGGAAAACCAGAACGGCAAAACAGAAATGTGGTACGTTGTCGAGGCAGACAAGGGCGCAAAAATGACTTGCGGTGTGAAAAAGGACATTACAAAGGACGAACTACAAAAAGCCATTGCAGATAACACCGTAGAAGAACTTTTGAACACCGCACCCAGCAAAAAAGGCGATGTATTTTTTGTGGAATCGGGAACAGTTCACGCCATAGGTAAGGGAAATGTGATTGCGGAAATTCAGCAGAACAGTAACGTTACATATCGCCTTTATGACTATGGCAGAATAGGGAAGGACGGAAAACCCCGTGAACTGCATATTGAAAAGGGAGTAAAAGCATCAAATTGCAGAAAGAGTGAGCCGAGGAAAATCCCGGCTTGTTCGGACGGCACAAGACTTCTTGGTAGCTGTGAGTATTTTGCGGTAAAGGAAATCAAGCTTTCAAAAGCTACAACTTTATACGCCGATGAAAAAAGCTATCACGCCCTTATAGTGGTTGGCGGTGAAGTGGAGATTACCACGGAAAAGTATGCACAAAAAATAAAAGCAGGAGAAACTGTGTTTATTCCTGCAAATATGGGTGAATATACACTTTCCGGAAAGGCAACGGTTCTTCTTACAACCAATCAGCCGAAATATTTTGTAGGCATTGACCTTGGCGGTACAAATATAGTCGCCGCAGTAGTTGACGAATACGGTGTAATATACGGCAGAAGCATAAGGAAAACCAATGCACCAAGATCGTACGAAGATATCTTTTCCGATATGGCAGAGTGTGCATTTGATGCGGCAAAGGAAAGCGGAATTACATTTGATGAGATTCAGTCTGTGGGAATAGGTTGCCCCGGTGCGATTGAAAAGGAAACAGGTAATGTAGAATTTTCAAATAACCTCGGATTTTACGATGTTCCCATAGTTACGCATATGGAAAAGCTTCTCGGCAAGAAAGTCTATGTTGAAAACGATGCCAATGCCGCAGCATGGGGCGAATTTCTTGCAGGAAGCGGTAAAGGCACAGACAGTATGATAATGATAACCCTCGGAACTGGCGTCGGAAGCGGAATTATTGATAACGGCCATCTTCTTACAGGTGCATACGGAAAAGGTGCTGAAATCGGACATATGGTAATACATATGAATGGTGAAAAGTGTACCTGCGGAAGACGTGGCTGTTTTGAAGCCTATGCCTCCGCAACGGCACTTATAAATCAGACGAAAAAGGCTATGAAGGAAAATCCGCAGAGTGATATGTGGAAAATTTCAAAAACTCTTTCAAAAGTAGACGGAAAAACTGCATTTACAGCAAAGGACAATACTGCAAAAGGGGTAGTAAAGAATTATCTTAATTACCTTTCTGAGGGTATTGTGAATGTTGTGAATATATTCCAGCCGGAAGCTATTTGCCTTGGCGGTGGTGTAAGTAACGCAGGGGAAAAGATTTTAAAACCCATCAGGAAGAAAATAAAAGACTACTCCTTTGCGCGTTTCGGTAAAAAACAAACTGAAGTGCAGATTGCAAAATTAGGTAATGATGCAGGCATCATCGGCGCGGCTCTTTTGTGGAAAAACTAAAAAATGAGTGTGACAAATTTTATTTGTCACACTCATTTTTTTATTTAAGTCCCTCGAAGAAAAAACTGAATCCTTCTCCGTCTACATCAAACTTATGACCGCCTTCCCATAAATTGAAACGGAAGTTATCTTCAGCATTAAATGCTTTGTAGTATTTTTTTGCCCTTTCGCTTTCAGAAGGAGTAAGGGAATAGTCAAAAACGTGGTCTTCCTTACCTACATCAATCTGAAGCCTTCTCGGTGCACAGAGACCTGCAACCTCCCCGTCAAGGAAGGTATTTGCAGCATCTTTGTATATCCAGTTATGAAAAGCGATTTTTGTTCTGTCATTAAATGCAGCGGCTGAATAAACTGATTTTATTCTCGTATCTGCTGCAGCTGTATAAATGGAGAAATATCCGCCGTAGGAAAGGCCCATCATACCGATTTTATCTTCGTCAACAAAATCGAGAGAGGCGAGATAATCGATACTTCTTCTTATGCAGAAAACCTCCAGTCCTGTTATTGAAAAACCGAGGTGCTTCAGCTTTCTGTCGATGTCATTACGGTCAAAAGAAACATCTACCGCAACTCTTTTTTCGCCCGTTTCCGTGTCGAAACACCATAAAAGGAGCTGAGGTGCAAATACTACCATACCTTCTTCCAAAGCTCGCTTGGTAAAATAGTCGTAGTTATTTTCGCCTGCCATATCACAGCAAAGCTCGGGAATACCCCAACCACCATGCTGAGCAATGACAAGGGGTGCTTTTTTGACGCCATGGGGAACGGTAAGAATTCCGTAAAACCAGAAGTCGGGAAGTACCTCAATCTGCATACGGTATGCTGTTCCGAAATCATCCTTGCCGATTTTTCCCTTTTTAGCACAGGGAATGTCCTTCGGATATTCCTTTACGGGCGAGCCTATCATTTTGAGATATTCATCGCGATAAAATTCCTGCTTTTCGGGAAAACTTTCCGCAGGCATAAATGAAGCTCTTTCCTCATAGCTTTCCGCATATTTCTTATCTATTAAATTTAAAACGGATTGGAGATACTCTTTCCTGTGTCTGTCGCCGTTGTGAGCATCTTCTTCTAAAAATGTTTTTCCGTTAAATATTCCCATAGCAGACCTCGTCTTTCTCAAAAAAGGGGATTGTTAAGGGGACTCCCCCTTAACCCCTATGAATTAATCAAAACCGGGGGCGTGTACCTCGGTTTTGATACCTTGCAAGGGCTACCGCGGTGAGCGGTGCGCGAGCGAAAGCCCTTCACTCGAAACGAAATATTTTCGTCAGAAACTTTTCGTTTCGAAACATTATTTTACTATTACTGCTTCAATTCCGAGAATATCAGCAATTAACTTAATAGTTTCTGCATGATGTCCTACGCCCAATGCATAGTGATGTGTAGGTCCTTCCATAACCCATTTCTTGATAAATGTTTTTGTATCGGGCTCGAAGAATCCGCGTGTGTTCGTATTTCCTGTGGGAGGAATCGGGCCTTTCTTTGAAGTACCTTCACCAATTACAAACTTGAAACCACCCTCTGCATTCTGAGTGATTCCCAGCATTGTGATAGGACCTTCCTTAATCTTGAATTCAACGGAAGCACCCTTACCGGGCTTGCCGTGGAACTTTTTAAGACTGCGCAGGATGGGCTTACCCTCTGCAATTTGCAGGTGATGAGGACCATCGTGGCCAACCAGGATGAAATCTTCCTTGAAGTCAAAGGGATGGAATTCAGCAAAGCTACCGCCGATACCAAGTCTGTCCATAATGAGCATTGCGATAAGAGTCTTGATATCAAACTCACCACACATAGGAATCCCCTGAGCGTTAAGGATAGAGTTACCTACAATGAATGTGGTTGCAACCGTACGCTGAATTGTATCGTCAAGTCCTTCATAATAGTATGCAAGACCTGTAAGATTGTACTTTTCAATAAACTTATCAAGTGCAACGGCAGTCTTTGCCGCCTGATATTTATCCTCGTCTGTAAGCTTAAGTGTAACGGGGTCGCTCTTAGGATCGGGCATATCAAATTCAGCATCGATAACCTTAATCTTTTCCTGAATTTCTTCTTCCTTAACTGTGTCGTAAATTTCTACAACATCGTCAATTTCAAGAAGCGGTACGTGTACGCCAAATGCTGACGCAACAGCAGTAGGATCAGCGTGCATATCGTACATTGCTTCCATTGTATGTCCCATAAGTCCCATACGGGCACCCTTTAAGGAATGGAGAACATTTGCAATCCTGCACCACTTGGAAAGTTCTTTGTCTGCATCAGCATCGTCATAAAGAGTTCCGATGATAACATCGTAAATTTTTCTCTTCATACGAACTGCAACACCGATAAATTCGGGAACGGAGCAGATATTGTCATTTTCAAGCTGCATAAATGTGGATGCCTTGCTGTAATCAAGTCCCTTAAGGGGCTGAAGTGCAACAAGAATCATCGGTGCTGTGCAAATCTGAATAATGGGGGAAAATACGGAAGATGTTGCATATGTAATCATATTACACATAATAAGGTCAACATTTGCTTCCTGAATTTTAGCCGCAACCTCAAACGCCTGCTCGTTAGTTTCAACCATACCGAAATCAACTATTTCAGCACCTTCGTTTTTCTCAATCTTTTCAATAAGATCACGGTGATAGCCCTTGAGAGACTCCTCAAGACCCTCAAACTGACCGAAATATGTATTGTGCACTACTGCAAAAATTGCAATTTTTGCGTTAGGCTTAATTTTTCTTTCTATCATTTTTTATCCCTCTTTTAGTGGCTTATTTTTCGTCTACAAATACTTTCTTGAATGCTTCAAGGTAGCCGTAGCCGTATGCCTCGTCAGGCTCATATGCATTACCCTCT
>SVJW01000047.1 GCA_015068735.1 Oscillospiraceae bacterium | reverse complement strand
ATTTTATATCGAAACTGGAAATTGCACAGAAAGAGTGTTATGAAACAGAATATTGGTTGGAATTGCTTTATGAAACTGATTGTTTAGAGGAAGAAATATACAAAAAACTGCAAAATGAATGTGGTACAATTAGGAGATTGTTAATTTCTTCACTTAAAACGGTTAAGTCAAGAGAAAAAACTGATTTAAAATAGGCAATATCAATTTAGTTCCAATCACGCAAAAACATCGCAGGAATTTCCCTGCGATGTTTTTGTTTGCTTTAAAAACAAGCAAAATACTTGAAATATGAAAATATGTATGATACTATAACAGTAATGTTACATAAAGGAGGAATTAGTATGTTTTGTCAGAATTGCGGAACTCAATTGGGGGAAGCAAAGTTCTGCCCTAATTGCGGTGCAAGAGTGAACAAAGAAGATTCAGCTAATCAGAATAACGGCAGGCAAACTCAGGGTCAGTACATTGATTACAATCAAGTTAAAAGTGTAGGTCTTGTAAGTGCGTATATCAGAATGTTCAAGAACTATGCCAACTTCAAAGGCAGAAGCAGGCGTAGTGAGTACTGGATGGCGTTTTTAGCAAATTATATTCTTATGATGATTGCAGGTATTGTATTCGCTGCAATGATTTTTGACGATCTTGAGTCAATTATATATGTATTAAGATACAAAGAAGAATTCGGCATCCCTGTAACCTTTTCGGATTTCAGTTCGATTGGAATATATATAATTATTGCTCTTGCATATGCTTTAATTATAATGATTCCGGCTTTATCTCTTACGGTCAGACGTCTTCATGATACCGGAAAAAGCGGTTGGTACTTTTTATTGTCATTTATTCCTTTGATAGGTGGAATAATTGTTTTTGTATTTACCGTACTCGACAGCACTCCCGGACCTAATAAATACGGTCCTAATCCCAAAGGGATAAACTAAGTAGAAACAAAGCTTTGTTTTCAAAGCTTTGTTTTTTTGTAAAATTTTTTCATACCTCCTAAAAAACACTTTATTTTGACATTGCAATATGCTATAATATTATAGATTTATTGTATACAGGTGATAAACATTGAATTTACCCGAAGCTTTTAAAGAAAGAATGAAAAATGACTTAAAAAATGAATATGAAAGCTTTCTTGAAAGCTACGAAAAGGAGCCTACCATTGCGTTAAGGGTAAATACTCTTAAATTATCGGTAGAAGATTTTCAGGAAACCGTGGATTTTTGCGGAGAGAATGTAGCTTGGTGTCCAACTGGGTTTTACTACGACGGGAAGAAAGGAAACCACCCCTCAAGCATCGCAGGACTATTTTATTCGCAGGAGCCGTCGGCACAGATTGCGGCGGAGCTTGCCGACATACAAAAAGGGGACAAGGTCCTGGATTTATGTGCCGCACCGGGTGGGAAAAGCACTCAGCTTGCGGCAAAACTTCAGGGAGAAGGGCTTCTTATTTCCAACGAGGTGGTAGGAAACCGTGCTAAAATCCTGTGCGAAAATATCGAGCGTATGGGTGTTAAAAATGCTGTTGTCACCAATATGTATCCCGAAAAAATGGAAAGAATATTCTCTGAATTTTTCGATAAAATTGTAGTTGACGCCCCCTGTAGCGGAGAGGGAATGTTCAGAAAAGACGATGTTGCAATACAGGAGTGGAGCATTGAGCATACGCAGTCCTGTGCGTCGCGTCAGCTTTCAATTCTTGACTCAGCGTATAAAATGCTTGCTCCCGGCGGAAAATTGGTATATTCTACCTGCACATTTGCAAAAGTTGAAAATGAAGAGGTTGCAGAAAAGTTCGCAGAAAAATATTCTGATATTACCATACTTGAGATGCATCGCCTGATGCCGCATAGAATTGAGGGCGAGGGACATTTTTCCGCGGTGTTTAAAAAATCGGGGGAAAAGCAAGTGGAAAAACTTTCTTCTCCAACCCCTGCAAAAAAGGAAATGACAGAAGCCTACCGCCTTTTTGAAAAAGAAAATCTTAACACGAAGCTGGACGGAAATTTCGTTTCATTTGGTGACTTTCTTTATCTTATGCCAAAAGAAATGATATCTCTGGATAAAATAAAGTGTATTCGTCCCGGATTACAACTGGGTGAGGTGAGGAAAGGTAGATTTATTCCCTCGCATCATCTTTGTATGGCACTTAAAAAAGAAGATTTCAAACGTTTGATAGCTCTCTCAGATGACGAAATCTCCCTTTACACACGGGGAGAGGCAATTATCCATAGTGGCGAAAAAGGCTACGGTGCAATGCTTTATAAGGAAAAATATCCCATAGGATGGTATAAACTCAGCGAAGGATTGGCAAAAAACCATTATCCCAAATATTTAAGAAAGGTATGATTTTATGTTCAACGTATGGCACAATATAAATCCCGAAAGAATTAAGAAGAATGACTTCCTCGGTGTTATTGAAATTCGTAAGGGTGGCAGAAATAAGTATGAGCTTGATAAGGAAACAGGAATGATTATTCTTGACAGGGTTCTCTATACATCAACTCACTATCCTGCAAACTACGGTTTTATTCCCCGTACTTATGCAGATGACGGGGACCCGTTGGATGTACTTGTTCTCTGTCAGGAGAAAATTGACCCTCTCGTGCTTGTAAGATGTTACCCTATCGGTGTTTTAAAGATGATTGATGACGGTAAGGTAGACGAGAAAATTATTGCTATTCCTTTTAGTGACCCCACCTATGCAGGATATAAGGATATTCACGAGCTTCCCGACCATATGTCTCGTGAAATATCACACTTCTTTGAAGTTTATAAAATGCTTGAAAATAAAGAAACAGCTGTAAAAGAAGTCCTCGGAAGAAAAGAGGCGGAGGAAATTATCCAAAGCTGTATTGAATCTTACAAGGAAAAAATCTTAGGATAAGGATTGAGAAAAAGATGGGAAATCCGTTATTTGTTCTTGCATCAAAATCTCCCAGAAGGCGTGAACTTCTAAAAAAAATAGGAGTTCAGGCGGAACTGATGACAGCAAATGTAGATGAAAGTGTAATTAAAAACCTGCCTCCGGAAAATACAGTTACAGAACTTGCTCTTTTAAAGGCAACAGACGTGGCAAAGTATTTTTGCGGAGATACATATGTTATCGGTGCCGATACGGTAGTTTGTGTTGATGGCGAAATCCTCGGAAAACCAAAAAATATTGATGAGGCAAAAAGAATGCTCAGAAAACTCAGTGGTAGAAGTCACTTTGTTTATACAGGCTACTGCGTCGTTCATTGTAAAAGCGGTGTTGCCGTTTCTAAATATGAAAAAACGGAAGTTTTCTTTAAAGAACTTTCGGATAAGGAAATTGACGCCTATGTTAAAACCCGTGAACCTATGGACAAGGCAGGAGCGTACGGAATTCAGGAAAAAGGAAGCCTTTTTATTGAAAAAATTAACGGTGATTATTTCAATGTAGTAGGACTTCCCGTATGTGCGCTGGCAAAGCTTTTCAAAGAGGAGTTTGAAATCAACCTATTATAAGGGGCGTAAATATGAAAAAATTCGGTAAAAAACACTTTATAATATACGGAATTATTACGGCTGTAATTTTAGCATTGGCAGCACTTTCTTTTAAATTCGGAAACAACCCTGTTTCAAATGCAATAGGAACAGTTCTTTCCCCAATTCAAAAAGTTTGCAGCTCTGCCTATAACGGTACCAAAAACTTTATAGGAAATATTTTCTCTGCAGACGATATGGCAAAAGAAAATAAGAAACTTAAAGAGAAAGTTCTTTTGCTTGAAGCAGAGGTAAGAATGCTTGACGGTTACAAAACTGAAAATGAGCATTTGCGCGGTATGATTGAACTTAAGGAAACCCGCACAGATTTTAACAGCATCGGTGCAAATGTAATCGGCAAGAAAACCGATGAGGAAAGCAGCATAATAACTCTTGATAAAGGCTCGAAAGACGGTGTTAAAGTAAACAGCGTTGTCTTCGTTCCGGAGGGGTTAGTTGGTGTGGTTTTTGAAGTTAATACGAATTTCTGTAAAGTCAGAACAATATTTGATGCTGAAAGTTCAGTTTCGGCAATTTGCCTAAGAAGCGGTGATATGGGAATTGCAGAGCCTGTTGAACATAAGACAACCGGCGGTAAGTGTGTTCTTAACTATCTCGACAGAAGTTCAAAAACAGTTATCGGTGATATAATTGAAACATCAGGAACAGGCGGAATATATCCCCGTGGAATTAAAATAGGAAAGGTTACGGAAATCAAGGAAGACAGTCGTAATCTTACATTGAGTGCTACTTTGGAAACTG
Organism: Oscillospiraceae bacterium; assembly: GCA_015068735.1. Lineage (GTDB taxonomy): Bacteria > Bacillota > Clostridia > UMGS1883 > UMGS1883 > UMGS1883. The sequence continues at coordinate 11,250 of SVJW01000047.1, read as the reverse complement.
AAATTGACGTGAACAGACTTGATAACGTGCTTATAGGGATAAGGTAATTGTTCCTTGCTTAATGGAAGTGGTTTTATGAGAATCGTCTTAAAGACTTTAGGGATATATTTTGCGTTTTTGCTTCAATCCCTGTTTTTTGAAAACTTAAAACTTTTTTCTTGTTCTCCTGATATATTGGTAGCAGTTGTTATCATTATTGCTGTATCGGAAAGTTTTGTGGCAGCATCGGTAATGGGTGCTTTTGCAGGTCTTTTGATTGATGTGATGTATGGACAGGTGTTCGGTATAAACATACTTCTTTATATGTATCTGGCTCTTATTGTGAGCATTGCCGCAGATAAGAAAAACTTAAACTCACCTCTTATTATGAGCTGGGTTTGTTTCGTGAGCATTGCGGCAATGGAGATTGTTGTTTCGATTCTGAAATTCGGAATAGGAAGCAATCTTACTTTAGGGCTGATTGTATCAAATATTTTTGTAAAAGGTATTTTTGCGGCACTATTTGCATTGGTTTTCGTCCTTTTGACATTGAAAAGGGAGAAAATGCGTAAAACGGAAATACCTGCTGCGGAAACAAATTCAGTCTCCGAAGAGGAGGTTATTGAATGAAACCGAGAAGATATGTAGCATTTTATGTCTTGTTTGCAGTTGTAGCAGTAATTATGACCATGCGTCTTGTAAATCTGCAGATAGCAAAGGGAAGTTATTATAGGGAAAAAAGCAATACCCGTGCAACCAGAAGCGTTGAACTTATAGCGCCGAGGGGAGAGATACTTGACAGAAACGGAAGGCCCATAGTTACAAACAGAACAGCTTACAATGTGTATATACTTTCCAGTAAAAACAGAACGGCGGATGAGCTTAATCGGGTTATTTACGACCTTTCGGTAACGGTATCAGGTTACAGAGAGTATATAAAAACTGTTTTCCCAATGGATTTCAAAGAAAATGTCTACTGCTTTACAGGGGAGGAAAGTTCTGTAAACAAGTGGAAAAAGGATAATAAATTTGAAGAGAAAAGTGCTAAGGAAATTGTTGATGCACTTTGTGAAAAATACAGTATAGATACAAATACGTATTCAAAAGAAGATATTCTTATGATTGCCGGAACACGCCTTAATATGACAAACCGCGGATTTTCAATGTCATCTCCGTACCTTTTCTCGGAAGATGTTCCTATGACAGAAATATCAATTATAAAAGAGCAGTCGTATAAATTCCCTAACGTCAGCATAGTAACACAGCCAATACGCGAATATCCTTATAAAGCATTGGGTGCGCATATGCTGGGAAGAGTAGGGCTTATAAGTGCGGAGGAGTATGAACAAAACTCCAAAAACGGATATACTATTAATTCCAAAATCGGTAAAAGCGGTATTGAAAAATATCTGGAGGACTACCTTCGCGGAGAAAACGGTAGTGGAAGTATAGAACAGTCCACAGACGGCTACAACACAGGGCAGAGTGTTGTGAAAGCACCTGTAAGCGGCAGAAATGTTAACCTTACCATAGATATAGATATGCAGATTGCCTGTGAACAAGCTCTTGAAGAGACAATTTACAACATCAGGAGCAGTGCCGATTCTGTTGAAAGCGGAAACAGTGCTGATGCAGGCAGTATAGTGGTAATCGATGTAAATACAGGCGATGTTTTAGCAATTGCATCGTACCCGAGCTATGAAATAACCACATTTACGGAAAACTATAATAATTTGTTGCAAAACCCTTCAAAACCGCTTTTTAACAGAGCGCTGGCAGGAACTTATTCTCCTGCATCTACATTCAAATTGCTGGTAGGAACGGCAGCACTGGAAGAAAATATCATAAGCATCGACGAAGAAATTCTGGATACGGGTAAATATACATTCTTTAAGGATTATCAGCCTGCTTGCTGGATATATAATCAGACAGGCGGTACACACGGCTATGTTAATGTTGCTGAAGCAATTCGTGACTCGTGTAATGTTTTCTTTTTTGATGTGGGAAGAAGACTTACAATAGAAAAAATTAACGAGTATGCGGCTAAATTCGGATTAGGGCAAAAAAGCGGCATCGAATTGGCCGACGAGGAAACGGCAGGCGTGGTGGCAGGTCCGGAAAACAGGAAAGCAAATGGCGGAATCTGGTATCCGGGTGACGTTTGTCAGACTGCAATAGGTCAATCCGATACCCTTGTAACTCCTATTCAGCTTGCTAACTATATGGCAACTTTCGCAAACGGAGGAACCCGCTACAGACCTCATCTTATAAAATCCATTCAGAACAGTGACGGTAGCATAAGTCAGGAAACGGCTCCGGAGGTTATTGACAAAGTAGCGATAAGCGAGGAAAATCTTGATGCAATATTAAGCGGTATGCGTATGGTTGTAACCGAGGGTACTGCGCAGAGAGCTTTTTCGGGATGCAAAGTTCCGGTAGCGGCAAAAACAGGCAGTGCCCAGACATCGGGAAGTCATACAAACGGTGTGTGCGTTGCATTTGCTCCGTATGACAATCCGCAAATAGCTATAGTATGTATAATTGAAAAGGCAGGCAGCGGTGCAAACGTTGCACAAACAGTGAGAAAAGTAGTTGATAACTATTTTGAAGAAAACGACGAAAATAATATTGAAACAGATACTCTGACAAGATAGGGGAGAAATAATGGAGAAGCTTTCCGTAAAGTGTCGGGGAAATAAAATCGAGCTTTGTTTTAATGAGTGCGATAATATTTCCGAAGCACTTTCACAGTTACAAAAGAAAAAAAGCTTCTTTAACGGTTCCGAAGTTGGTATAACCTATAGCGGAATCAAGCTCAGCTATAATGATGAAATGAATTTAGAAAAGGAACTCAGGCTTCTTTTCGGTGAAAAAGCAGTTCTTGAAAAGAAGAAACGGCTTTCCAAAAAACAAATAGAATATTCTTTTCGGGAGGGTGAAAAAATTTGTCTGGTGGCGGAAAAATCCCTCAGAAGCGGCGAAGTATTGGAAAGTAGGGGAGATGTCATCGTTTACGGAGATGTTAACCCCGGAGCCCTTATTAAAGCGAACGGAAACATTACCGTGTTAGGAGCTTTAAGAGGTGTCGCTCATATTAAACATACGGGAAAGGTATACGCTACCTATATGAATCCTTCCCAGATAATAATAGGAAAAGTCTGTTCTTATAATAAAAATACAGAAAATGTCGGTTCTGCCGTGGCAATAGCGGAAAACGGCGAAATAATCTTGCAAAGATTATAAAGGCGGTATAGACCGACAGAAGAAAATATGATAAAATTACCCGTGGGGTGAATAAAATGAGTGAAGTAATAGTAATAACAAGCGGAAAAGGTGGCGTAGGAAAGACCACCACAACCGCAAATATAGGTGCAGCGTTGGCGCTGACCGGAAAAAAAGTCGTAATGATTGATACCGACATCGGGCTTAGGAATCTGGACGTTATTATGGGTGTGGAAAACAGAATTGTCTACGACCTTGTTGACGTTGTGGAAAATCGCTGTACATACAGCAAGGCACTTGTAAGGGACAAGCGTTTTGAAAGCCTGTTTCTTCTTCCTGCAGCACAGTCCAAGGATAAGAGTGCCGTTACAACAACCCAGATGAAGCATCTTGTAAGACAGATGGAAGATAGCTTTGACTATATTTTAATTGACTGTCCTGCAGGCATTGAACAAGGGTTTGAAAATGCTGTTGCAGCGGCAAAGAAAGCCATTGTTGTTGCTATGCCCGAGGTTTCCAGCGTGCGTGATGCCGACAGAATAATAGGGCTTTTGGAAAAACATGAAATCAGTAATATAAAACTGGTTATAAATAAACTCAGACCAAAAATGGTTGAAAACGGCAGTATGCTCAGCATTGAGGATATGCTGGACATCTTAGCTATTGATCTTCTTGGTGTTGTGCCCGACGATGAGGATATCATCATTGCGGCAAACACGGGTGAGTATGTTTCCAACATGAACAATTCCAAGGCAGGACAGGCATACAGAAACATCGCTTCCAGACTTAACGGGGAGGAAGTGGAGCTTATGAAATTAAAGACAAGCCTGTTTGAAAGATTATTTTCTAAAAAGCGGAGGAGTGCGGTATAATGAGGTTCTTTAAAAAAATAAAACCATATACTGTACGAGAAGCAAAAAACAGATTGAAATCTGTTATAATAAATGATAGAATGAATGTGTCAGAAGATATGACGCTTGAAAAAATCAGGAAAGAGGTTTCGGCGGTTCTTGGTAAGTATGCACCCAAGAATGAGTATCCGCCACAGGTATCGGTAACGTGCAGTAATGGGGCAATGTGCCTCATTACTGCCAGCGTGTTAATTAAAAAGGAGACAACATAAGATGAACATTGCTTTAATTGCGCATGATAAGAAAAAAGAACTTATGGTACAGTTCTGTATCGCATACAAGGGAATACTCAGCAAACATAAACTGTTTGCAACGGGTACTACCGGCGGTCTTATAATCGAGGCAACTGGTCTTGATGTACACCGCTTCCTTTCAGGCCCTCAGGGTGGAGATCAGCAGATTGGCGCACATATTGCCTATGACGAAATTGACCTTGTGCTTTTCTTCCGTGACCCTCTTACGGCACAGCCCCACGAACCGGATGTTAACGCCCTTTTCCGTCTTTGCGACGTTCATAATGTGCCTCTTGCAACTAACGTTGCTACGGCAGAGGTGCTCATTCACGGTCTTCAGCGTGGCGACCTTGATTGGCGTGATATCATTAATCCTAAAAAGTAAGAGGATGTTGATTTATGAGTCTTAATGACACAACTTCATCAGAAAGAGTGCATATAGGATTTTTTGGAAATACAAATGCAGGAAAATCCAGCCTTGTGAATAAGGTGACATCACAGAATACGGCATTGGTGTCAGAAGTATCTGGAACAACTACCGATGTGGTGCGAAAAGCTATGGAGCTTTTGCCCATAGGTCCGGTTATGATTATTGATACACCCGGATTTGATGATGAAAGCATTCTTGGTGAAAAAAGAATAGAAATCACAAAAAAAGCACTGCAGACCGTTGACATTGCAGTCCTTGTTTGCGATGCCACCCGTGGAAAAACGAATACGGACAACAATTTGGAACAGCTTTTCAAAGAGAGGAAAATCCCCTATATCACACTTTTTAACAAGGCAGACCTTGTAGAAAAAAGGGATACAGATCTTTTCTATGTCAGTGCGGAAACAGGGGAGGGCGTGGATGCACTTAAAAAAATGCTTGGTGCTCTCGCTCCTGAAAAATCCAACAAAATGAATATAGTGGATTCTTTTGTAAAAAAGAGCGATATTGTAGTTCTTGTAACACCTATTGACGAATCTGCTCCAAAAGGAAGAATAATTCTTCCCCAGCAAAATGTCCTGCGTAACCTTTTGGATATTGGCGCAATCACGATTGTCGTTCAGCCGGAAGAACTGGAGGAAGCTTTAAAAACACTTCCGAAAAAACCTGCGGCAGTTATTACCGACAGTCAGGTTTTCGGCTTCGTTTCAAAGATTGTTCCCGAGAATATTCCCCTTACATCTTTTTCCATTCTTTTTGCAAAGTATAAAGGAGTTTTGGACGAAGCGGTAAAGGCGGTTGGAAAGATTGAAACATTGAAAGACGGTGACAAAATTTTAGTTGCCGAGGGGTGCAGTCATCACAGACAGTGTAACGATATCGGAACTGTAAAAATTCCCAATTGGATAAAAAAGCATACAGGAAAGGACATACAGTTTGAATTTACATCGGGCAGAGAATTCCCCAACGATGTAACAGAATATGCCATAGTGCTTCACTGTGGCGGTTGTATGATAACCGAGCGTGATGTAATGACCCGTATGGAAAAGGCAAAAGCGCAGAATATCCCCTTCACCAACTACGGAATAACCATTGCCTATATGAACGGAATCCTAAAAAGAAGTATAGAAGTGTTTCCGGAACTTTATAAGTTTATATAAAGAAGAACATCGCATTGCGATGTTCTTTCTTTTCTATATATTCACTTTTATCGGCTTTCTCTTTTCGTAATAATAATATCCGTCAAAGCCTATGCTTTTCAGCATTCCCTTCGCTCTGTCAAACCCGTAGCCGATTCGGTCGGGAGTATGTGCATCGCTTCCGATTGTCACAAGCTCACCGCCCAGTTCCTTATACCTTTTTACGATTTTCTCATCAGGGAAACAGCAATCAATTGGAGTACCAAGTCCCGATGTGTTTATCTCGAGAGCAATTCCTTTTTCTATTATCATACGGAGAATGGTTTCAATCGTTTCATCATGCCTTGAAATCTCAATCCCTCTGCCATACTTTCCGTTGATATAGCGAAGCGGTACGGTAAGGTGACTGAGTACATCAAAATCGTAATTTTTTATCATTCGTATCATATCATCGAAATAGGTGCGGAGAAATATGTGGAGATTTTCCTCGGAAGTATCACTCATCACGACACGTGAATAGGAGTCATTGTGCTCAATACATTTAACTCTATGAACGCTTCCTAAGATGATGTCATAATCTGCAAGGGAATAAAATCCTGGGAGCTTTGACTCGTCCCAGAAAAATTCCGAAATCTCAATACCCTGCAATATTTTAATTTTGTCCCCGTACTTTTCTCGCACCGTTTTCACGTCTTTTATCGAGCTTGCGATAAGTTTATGGAAATTATCCATATGGAAAAGCGATATCTCTGCATGGTCACATATAGACATGGCGCTCATTCCATTTTCAATTGCCGTAGTACAAACCACATCTATTGACTGTTTGCTGTCGGGGGAATTATTTGTGTGAATGTGTGTATCGTACATAATTAGTAGCAACTCTCAAAAATTTCTTTTATTACATCGTAGTCCATATCAATATAGCTCTTAACAGTTCTCTGCTTTCCGAATGTGCAAAGGTCTGCAAGTCTGTCTGAAACATTGTCAATCTCAAATTCGCGGAGAGTAAGGGGCATATTGATTGAATTGAAGAAATCTGCCATAGCCTGAATACCCATAATTGCCGCCTTTTCATCGTCTGTTTCGGTAATATCCCATACACGGCGTGCAAATTGAGCAAAACGGGGAATATTATGCTTGTAAATATATCTGCCCCAAGCAGGGAAGAGTACCGCAAGTCCTGCACCGTGGGCGATAAAGTCAAACTCACCGCTTAATGCGTGCTCAAGCTGATGAACTGCAAGTGCGTTTTCTCTGCCGCAACCTGTCAGGTCATTGTGAGAAATGCTGGAAGCCCACATCATGGTAGCTCTCGCATCGTAGTCGCGAGGATTTTCCATCAATGTTTTACCTGCAGAAACGAGTGCCTTCAAAATGCTCTCGGCAATTCTGTCAGTAAGGTCAGTAGGCTCGCAAACGGTGAAATATCTCTCCATTGTATGTGCCATAATATCAACAATACCGCAAGCCGTCTGGAAAGGACTGACGCTGTAGGTAAGCTCAGGATTGCAAATCGCAAAAAGCGGACGGTTAAAGTCGCTGTTATATCCGCGCTTCATATTAAGATCCATATTTGTTACAACGGCAGAGGAACTCATTTCGCTTCCTGCTGCGGCAATCGTAAGAATACATCCCACGGGAATACCTGCCTTGGGAGTAGCCTTGCGAGTGGGAAAATCCCATACATCTCCGTCATATTTTGCACCCGTTGCAGTATATTTGGAAGAGTCAAGAACACTGCCGCCACCAACTGCAAGAATCAGTTCGACATTGTTGTCCTTAGCAACTTTTATTGCTTCTTTTACGAAAGAAAGTTTGGGATTAGGCTCAACACCGCCCATTTCTATAACTTTGATATCATTTTCTTTAAGCGATGCCATAACCTCGTCATAAAGTCCGCTTTTTTTGATGCTTGACTGACCGTACTGCATCATAATGGTCTTAAATCCGTATTCTTTAATTATTTTTCCAACTTCTTTGTGCTTTTCTTTTCCAAAGTGGACTTTTGTAGGGGTGTAATAAGTAAAATCTAACATTTTCTTTCCTCCTATAATATAGAAATTGACAAGTCTTTCGGTCTTATCAGATGTATTTCTTTCTTTTCTTTTTTTGCATATCTTACCGTATATGCCGTGCCACCGCGGAAAAATCCGTTCCATACAGCAATAACCCTTTGAGAATTATCCACCATAAAGCGGTTTCTTGAAAGCATACAAGTATCGGTATACATAGGACTTATGACTGTTTTTGTACTTGCACATGACAGAATTTTCTGAAATCTTTCTTTTTCTATTTCTGTCCAGCTCATATTCTGCTCAGGACAGGGAAGAGCCGCGTGCAATCGGATGTTTTTATTTAACTTTGCTTTTTCAATCACAATCTCTGCCGCAAAAGTATCAATTCCTCTTGCCATACCGCAGTAAAAATCTGTATATCCGTCCTCTATTGCAGTATCAATAACCGCGGATAGTACGCTTTTCAGTTTTTTTGTGCGGTCGCTTTCTTCATCCCTCATCCATAAAAGATGTTCGGGACGGTGACCGGTAAAACAACAGTACATAATATCACCATAAAAATTATAACATAAACAATTATTAAAAACAAATATAAATGTATAAAATTTCTTTTTATGTTCATAATACAGATAAAAGGAGTTGAGTGAAATGGATAACACAGCTTTAGCAATAGCAATTATCGGCGCAATCAACTGGGGTTCAATTGGACTTTTCGGAGTTGACCTGGTAGCACTTTTGTGCGGCGGACAGACAGCAATCCTCAGCAGAATTATTTATACCGTCGTAGGACTTGCAGGCCTTTGGTGTATTACATTGCTCTTCAAGGAGAAAGTTCCTGCAAGACACAACCATTAAAAAAAGTAGTTTCCGTTTTTACGGAAACTACTTTTTACCTTTGTATAGGAAATTGCATAAGTATAGCGTATAAGTTATTGCTTTTAAGGGGATTGTTAAAGGGACACCCCTTAACAATAAATTCTGTTAAAATCGGGGGCGTGTACCTCGATTTTAACACCTTGCAAGGGCTGGCACGGTGAGTGCCGCGCGAGCGAAAGCCCTTCTCTCGCAACGAAATATTTTCGTCAGAAATTTTTCGTTGCGAAAGGATGACTTTGTCATCCGCCTTTAGGGCATACCCTCATACAAATACCGCAAACCGCGCCTCTGCCGATATGTTTAAACTTATCTTTCATATAATCGCTGCAGGCCTTTGCATCGTAAATATCCTCGCGGCACATACCTTCGCAGTATTCCACACCCTTTATTGCCATTGCTTTGCAGGCGTCTTTACAAAGTGTGCAGTCACCGCAGAGTGACTTTTGCTCCATACAAACTGTTTCAAGGGGAGCATCGGTGAATACCGTGCCAAGCCTTACCCTGGGACCGTAATTCCTTGAAATAAAAAGACAACTTTTGCCGATGTACCCAAGCCCTGCACGGACAGCCGCTTTTTTATGTGAGAAAAGTCCCTTCAGTCCCTCAATAGACTGACTGGCAGGGATGGCGGCAGCGTTATACCCTTTTGATTGAAGAGCCATCACAAGCTGGTGCATTACGGAGTCCATATACGCATTCATCGTTCTGTAATGCTGAAAATATGTGTGCGTAGGCGCATCCTCTATCTGGTCAACCACGGCATCGGACAGGTGGAAAACCAAAGAAACGGCATTTTTAAGATTGGGGAAAGGCGTGTCGGTGCATTTGGCAAAGCCAAAATCGGAGACAAATCTTTCGGTTAAAAAAGTACTTATATAATCATTCATTTAAATGTATTTCCTTATCTCATTATATAAATTCTTTGCATAATGGCAGAATCCCTCGTCTGTGGGATGAAGCCTTAAATCTGCATAAAGATTCTCGTCGTGAGGAACAAAATCAAAGCCGTTGATTACTGTTATTCCCCCGATTTCTTCACAAACTTTGTTTATTGTTTCATAAACTCCTGCAAAGGGGTACTGTTTGTCAGTCTCGCAATCGCCTCTCCAAATCGGAGTAATTGCGAAAATCTTCGCATCGGGGTAATTGTTCTTAAGATTCTGATAAAAACCTCTGCAACTTTCTTCAAGTTTTTCCTGTGAGAAATGTGACCAGTCGTTTGTTCCGTAAGCAACTGTTATGTAGTCAGGAGAAATATCGTTCTTTATCTTACCGAGTTCCGGCTGGAAAACCTCACCGCCGATTGCTTTGTTAAACGCTTCTGCATCGAGCATATGGGAAAGCTGTACGGCATAAGCTTTGGAAGAATTAAGACAATCGTAACCGTGAGTAATGGAATCACCGTACATGAGCATTGTCTTACTGCGGCGTACAGGCTCAACAAAGGTTGCGTTATCCAAAGAAATTTCAGAAATAACGGGACATACTGAAAACGGGAATGTGATGCGAACTGTTTTATCACCTTTTTTCAAGGGGAGTTTCCATGAAAAGTCACCTGATTCACATTCAATGGTTGTATAGGGGAGAGTCATGTTTTCATGCTCGAAATTTTTAAACTCACCGCAAAGCTCACCATCCGCATATACATCAAAACTGAAGTATGAACGGGAAGAGCCTGCTGAAACAGAAATACTTAAAGAAATACTCTCGGCATCAGTTTTGAAAACCATCTGTATACCTGCCGTAGAAAAGACTTTTTTTGCATGGCTTGTGGGAGCATAAAATTTCTCTTCCTCTTCATTAAAACGGTGAAAAGTAAATCCGTTTTCACATTCGGAAATACTTACCGCACCTTGTGTAATTGATTTAATTTGTTCATAATTAAGCTTCATAATATCACCTGTAAAAAAGAATTCTTAGAAAATTATAGCATAGTCAGGAGAAAAAAGCAAGACAAAAGAGACAGCCGGCAGATGTCTCTTATGGGGCGAAATGATTATGCTCTGCCTAAAAGTTCAGATTTAACATTTGCGAAGCAAATATTTCACATTGCGAAGCAATATTTCACGCCCGAAGGGGATTTCACAAATCCGCAGGATTTATTTCGTTGAAAAAAGCACCAATCTCGTATCAAGATTGATGCTTTTTTCTGGAGGCGCCACCCAGACTTGAACTGGGGAATAAGGGTGTTGCAGACCCGTGCCTTACCACTTGGCTATGGCGCCATATTACAAAAGACGCAAACATTCTCGCGTCTTTTGTGTTTGGAGCGGAAGACGAGATTCGAACTCGCGACGTTCACCTTGGCAAGGTGACGCTCTACCACTGAGCCACTCCCGCATAGATGGTGCCTTCGACTGGAATCGAACCAGTGACACATGGATTTTCAGTCCATTGCTCTACCAACTGAGCTACAAAGGCATTTGGCGACCCGGAAGGGGCTCG
>SVJW01000046.1 GCA_015068735.1 Oscillospiraceae bacterium | reverse complement strand
TTTAATAGAAGAATAACTTCCGGACAAGCTCTGACTTAATGTAACCTTATCATAAATTTCAACAGTTACATCACCGGACATTTCACTTGCAGCTGCAAGAGCTTCGTCGAGAGTATCATAACCTACATCGTCGATCTTAGCAACATTCTCGGATTCCTCGCCGGAGTCTCCTCCGAAAAGTTCAGACAAATCAATGTCATTACCAAGAACAATCTCCGTGCTGCCGTCATCACTTGCATTATTAAATGCATCCTGTAACTCTTCAGGTGAAGTTACGACTGTTCCCTCTGCCATTGCTGTAATGCCAACGCAACTAAAAATCATTGCCATTACAAGAAGCAGAGATAAGATTTTCTTCAACTTCATTTTATATATCATCCTTTCCTATAGAAGTCTGCGAAGTTTCCGTCTTCGCCCACGGGCAGATTTTGTATTTTTAACTGCTGTATCTGCACATACGCAGCATTATATGTAAACTCATTAGAGAATTATTTTTTAGCTCTTTTTTTTCTTTCTCTTTTTTTGCTTATTTTTACAAGATATACACCTATAAAGGGGATTTGCGATAAATATAATCTGCGGAGCTCATGTTGCCAATGAATTCGCTCGTTTCCATGTGTTCGCATAATTTCCATACGGATAAACTCACGGTCCGCAGTGAAAGGTATATATGTTCCTGCAACAAATTTTATAACAAGTATTCCGATTAAAAGTAAAAATACACATATTCCTAAAAGTATAATAAAAAAATCAGTTCCGCTTTCTCCTGTCATTTTGTCCCTACCTTTACTGTCCTTTTACACTTCTGCTGTTTTACATATCGTATTCATTGCCTCATGCAAGAATTTCATCTGCAATTCAGAAGCCCTTATATCCTCCCAAACTACAAAATCCACCAATACCGATATCAGCATATAGATAATCGGCGCTACCTTTTCAGGAGTACTTCCGATAATTTTTCCTAATTCAACAATGTACATTTCATAAACTTTTATGAAATCTTCCGCCTTTTCTCTTATTATGTCTCCATAATCCGGACTTGTGGCGAACTGAAAAACAAGCCTTAGTTCCATTTTATATTTTTTTACTTCGTCAAGGAATGAATCAAAAAACACTTTCGGATTATCTATCGTTTCAAAAGCGAATCTGAACAAATTGTCGGCAACTTTACCAATCCCGTATTTTACTACACTTATGTAAATATCATCTTTGCCGTCAAACCAGTAATACAAACTTCCGTAAGATATTCCCATGGCTTTGCACAAATCGCGAACGGAGGTATTTTCAAGTCCGTTCTTTACAAGATATTGAAACGACGGTTCAAGGAACTCTTTTTCCACATTTTTAAAACTTTGGCCTCTCATAAAAACCTCTCTATATCATTTGCAATCTTTTTTAGAACACTTGCTATAAAACCCACAAAAAAATCGGCCCCTTAACAAGCAGGGCATTGCAATAAAAGCATAGACCTTTACCGCATAATCGAAATTATGTGGTAAAGGTCTATAACTTAATACTAATGAAATTTTATTTTAAATATAAATGGTTCTGAAATTTAATGCAATAAATCGAATTTTACAAAAAAGCGGCATTTTTGCAAGACCAATATATGTAAAATTACTACATTGGTCTATTTGTCGTACACATTTTTTGCATCTTTACTAAAATTGGAATAAAATTTCTGTGCGTACTTGACAAATAATCTTCCCAATGTTATAATATTTCTGCAATTTCAGTGTTGTCTTTGGTTACAGTACCACATAATTTCGATTATGTGGTATTTTTCTTTTTTCAACAAATTAGAAGTCCTAATTTTTGAAGTTGTGCTCTATGAATATCACCGGTTTCCATTGTATATATTCTTGTGGTGTTAATATTTGAATGTCCGAGAATATCAGCCAGTCTCACAATATCCTTTTGGATAGAATAATATGTTCTGGCAAACAGATGTCTCAGATTATGCGGAAATACTTTTTCTTTTGAAACATTAGCCATCTTGCAAAGTTTTTTCATATCATGGCATATATTACTGCGGTCAAGAGGTTTTCCTGTTTTTGTAATAAAAATACTCCCGGTTGTTATTTTTCTTTCCTTTATATATAGAGAAAGTATTTTACACAGTTGCCCGGGAATGATTACAGTTCGCATCTTTCCTTTACAGTTTATTACAGCCTGACCTTTGCATACAGCCTCTACGGTTATAAACCTTAACTCAGAAACTCGGATTCCTGTTGAGCAAATAGTTTGTATTAAATAATAAAGTCTTTTGTTTTCTTTTTTATTAGCTGCACAAAGTAATCTTTCATACTCGGCTCTGGTAAGCTCCTTTTCTTTATTTATAAAGATTTTACGCTGAATTTTTATTAATTTTATTTTAAAACGGTATTCTTTTTTGTAACAGAAAAAAGTGTTAAGTGAAGATATCATTGAATTAACACTGGCAGGAGAAAAATTCTGTATAAGATATGCTTTATAGTCAAGAACAAGAGATTTTGTAAGTTCTTTTCCATGCGACCATCTTATAAAGGCCTTGATGTCTCTTAGATATTTTTCAATCGTTACAGCAGATTTTTCATCTTCAATAAGATATTCCTTGAATTTCTCTAACATTTCTAATGTTATTTTTTTCAATAAATCATCCCCTCAATAGATATTTATATCTATTCTACCACAGTATTGTTATTTTATAAATTACTTCAAATAAAAAAGAGGCGTAAAAAACCTGAGTTTTTTTACGCCTCTTTTTATATTATTATCCCAAAAGAGTGATTGGTACTGCAACGGGAACTACGCAAAGTCTTGATGACATCATAACGGAAATTCTGTTTACTGCGGAAACATTTTCTCCAACATGAACGGTCATTTCCCAAACTGCCGCATCTTTGTAGGGGCTACTCTGCTGACGAACATAGCAGGTGCGAGAGTAATCTGCTGTCCAACCTTCTGGAAGGCCTACTGTTACGTCGTGATAGTAATATGTCTCCAGATAGTTTCTGATTCTGAGTCTGATTTTGAAGTCGCATCCCGGTTTCACAATAGGCTCTTCATCATATTCAACAAGAACGTTGGAATGAGGAACGCAAGGAATTTCAAATGAATAAGGACTTCTTGTGAAGAATTCTTCCTTCTGTCCTTCAAGAATCTTTTCGGGAACAATATCGCCAAAAGATGTTTCTTCATCTGTGTATTCAAGATCGATTCCGTATTCGTTCAAAACGATGGGAGTAAGGTCATATATTCTCTGTACCAGATCCGCACAAGACTTAGGAAGAGGTCTTACATATGTACCGTTGATACACTTTGTTCTGATTGCATCGCCGATGTATTCTTTCCAGTCTGCAGGAATCTTGTCAGCACCCATAATAATACCGAGGATAGCACCTGCCGTTGCACCTGTACAGTCTGTATCATCACCACAGTTAATTGTATAGATAAGGGTCTTCTTAAAATCACCCTCCCCGTAGAGAAGGCCAAGAACTGTATAACCGATATTTGCAGGTGCCTGGAACCAACCGATATCCTCGCTGTCCTTCTGGAGCATATTGCGGACATCTTTCCAGTCAAGGCCTTTGTCGTATCCGTCGATTACCATTTTGATGCTCTTTGCAATACGGCAATTTTCAGGAATGTATGAAAGTCCGATATTTATAAGTTTACGGATATCGCTTTCAAAGAAAGCCATACTCTGAAGTGCTGCTGTGAAAATTTCTGCATATGTACCCTCTGCAAGACCGTGGTCAACAGAAGCATCCATAATAGCATACTTTATTGCAATATTGGGAATTCCGGGCGCTAAACAAGCCCAGATTTCAGAGCGAATCCATGCACCGTTGGAAACCTGCCAATATTTATTATTCATTTCACCGGAAAGAGGAGGAAGAAGTCCCATCTCAAGATTTCCCATTGTAACACCGTATTCATTCCAATAGGGGGTAATGTGTGTCATCCAATAATAACTGAGAACGTTGGCACTCATTGCCTTAGGTCCTACTTTCTGCATAGCCTTGAGCCATACAAGCTGGAGATCAAGGTCGTCATTAGGTGCAGGTTCTCCCTTTGCTGTGGAAAAGCCTTTAATATCAAGAATTTCATGAGTGCCTTCATATGCATCACCCATAGTTCCACCGATATTTTTACCAATCCAGCAACCATGCATTTTGTTAAGGTATTCTTCTTTGTTAAGTTTCATTTTCAATGCCATAAAACCATCTCCTTTGTTTTCATTATAAAACAGTCTATCATATATATCAAGTATTCTTTTTTACACAAAAAAGTATTTGTTTTTTACTTCATTGGTATTTTTTGTTCTGCTAAATATATTTACTGCATAAAATTATCCTGACAAAGGAGGAATTTATATGCAGGCAGAATATAACAGAGGGCGAGGTTTTATAGTTTCTCCACTCTCAGTACCCATTGCAGAAGAAAAAAAGAGAAAGAAAAAAGAGAAAGAAAAAAGAAATAGTTTAATCGCAGAATATACAACAGACCTGGTCTGTGATTTTTGTGAGGAATGGAAATCAGTAAAAGCTACTTTATTAAAAGTGCTTGTCACTCTCCTTTCGGTAACGGGGTGTATTCTTTTCTTTTGTAATTTTTTCACTGTAGGAACTGCTATATATAAAGGAAATAAGCTTGTTGCATATTCCTCTTCAGAAGAAGAATATACAAGAGCTCTGTTATCTGCAACTGAATATTCCCCCTCCTTGGAAAATGCTTTTCAGTTTCAGACATCACCTGTATTTACTCTGCGCAGTAACATCAAAAAAGGTGATAATTTACGTGATAAGCTTCTTATAAGCACAGGAACATTTAATTACGGATGCACACTTTATTCAGGAGACAGTGCGATATTCACAGCAGAGAACGAGGAAACTGCAAGAGCGGTTGTTGGCGACTACATATCATCTTATTCGGAAAATGGAGAAGCAAGTACCGACGCAAAACTCACATACAGAACAGCCGTAATTCCAGTTTCCGAAATATCTGACAAAGAAAAATGCTTATCTCTTCTTTACGGGAGCGGAAATGTTCCCGTTGTAAGCGTTGTAAACACATCTCAGGAAAAGGATATTCCTTTTGAAACTCAAACAGAGTATGATGCAAATCTTTATATAGGAGAAAGCGTGACAGTCACCGAGGGCAAGGCGGGGTCTGCTCAGGTTGAGTCACAGACAATATACAAAAACGGGGAGCTTGAATCCAGTCAGATTTTATCCGAAAATATTGTTGTACAGCCTGTTACCCAGATTATAAAGGTAGGGACAAAGCCTAAAGATGTTCTCCAAAGCGGTCTTTTCTATCCATTGACAGGTACACTCTCTTCCCCTTTTGGCGAGCGTTGGGGCAGGATGCACGAGGGAATTGATATTGCCGTACCCGTGGGAACTTCGGTAAAAGCCGCTGAATGCGGAACTGTTATTTTTGCAGGTAACGGCGGCTCTTACGGAAATTTAGTAAAAATAGATCATGGCAACGGAGTTGTAACCGCCTATGCGCATCTTGACAAAATAACCGTTTCCAACGGGCAGGCGGTTAATTCTGATACCGAGATTGCAAAAAGCGGAAATACCGGCAGATCCACAGGTCCACATCTGCATTTTGAAATTGTTAAAGACGGTACTCCTCTTAATCCGAATAAATATTTAAAAAAGCGATGATTTTATCATCGCTTTTGAGGTATATAGAGCCTGTTGGTTTCTTTGTCTATGCAAACTATTACATAACCATTTTCTTTTAATTTGATTTCACCTAAAAAATCAAAAGGATCGGCTTCATTGTCGTATTTAAGTGCTAATGCACCACCTGTTTCACAATCCCCCACCCAATAATGACCGTATTTTTTATAGTTTTCGTATATGGATTTATTACTGAGTATGAATCGCAGCTCTTTACTTAATCCGGAAAAAGATTTTTCTGTTATTTTTCTCCAGTTAAAGCCATCTATATTAAACGGTATATCTTCTTTTATAACCTCAACTTCTTGTTTTTCAAATTTCCCTATAAACATTTGTCTGCCACTTTGGGTAATAAGTATTCCCATATGGCCTTTTGTACTGATATTTTTAAAAAGCCTTCCTTCAACGATATTTCCTATAGGAACGGCTTCTCCTCCGATAAGCCAGGCTTTCAGTCCGCCATTTATACCGTTTACTTCAATCGTTATACTGTTTTCGGTAATTTTTGCGTTTCCGCTCCCTATCTCCGCAAGAGGTATCAGTTCTATCCGTTTTTCCATAGCCTTCACAACCTTTCTACAAAATATTATGACACAATTTGTTAATTTATTATTTTTTTGTAAACTTTGCAAATTTAATGGTTGAAATATTTTACAGATGTGGTATTATATATACTTAGAGGCATATTTTTAAAATGTTAATTATTATTTAGGAGGTAATATATATGACTATCAAACCACTTGGCGACAGAGTCGTTATTAAAATGGTTGAAACCGAGGAAACAACAAAGAGCGGTATCGTTCTTCCCGGCAGTGCAAAAGAAAAGCCTCAGTATGCTGAGGTTGTTGCAGTTGGCCCCGGTGGAGTAGTTGACGGCAAGGAAATTGTGATGGAAGTTAAGGTTGGTGACAAAGTGCTTCTTTCAAAGTATGCAGGCACAGAAGTTAAGCTTGACGGACAGGAATATACAATCCTTCGTCAGAACGAAATTCTTGCAAAGCTCGACTAAAGGCTCGATAAAATGCGCAGACCACATAAAGCATTTTTTATATAATAATTGTTTGTAAATTTCAGACAATGAAAATTAACATTAAAGTAAAAATTCGTCTTACAACGAATTTTAGAATTGATGCTTTATGCTACGAACAAACTTCACCTCTCGATCGTCGTAACTATCGCTGTTGTCGTATTTGCTTTGCAAATATCGACGTTGACGCTTTGTTACTCCTCTCCCCTTAAAGTCTTACGACTTTCGGGGACCCCGAAAAGCAGACTATGCTTTTTGGGAAAAGGAAAAACAATGCATTGAGCGTATGTTTTGCAATTTAGCAAAACTGAAGCGAAGTCTGCTTTGTTTTGACGCTGTACGCCTTCGGGTATCCCACGGCAAGCCGTGGTTCAGTTTGTCCGTTCTGCACTATTTTCTCTTTGCCTTGACAACTTTAAAATCTTATCCGTAGGCGGATAAGATACGCAAAACTAATTTAAGGAGTGACTTATAATGGCTAAGGACATTTTATTCGGTGAAGAAGCGCGCAAGGCGCTTGAAAGTGGCGTTAATCAGCTCGCTAATACTGTAAAGGTAACACTCGGACCCAAGGGCAGAAACGTTGTTCTTGAAAAGAAATTCGGCGGTCCTCTTATCACAAATGACGGTGTTACAATCGCAAAAGAAATTGAACTTGAAAATCCCTTTGAAAATATGGGCGCACAGCTCGTACGCGAAGTTGCTACAAAGACAAACGATGTAGCAGGTGACGGTACTACAACCGCTACACTTCTTGCTCAGGCTCTTGTTCGCGAAGGTCTTAAGAACGTTGCTGCAGGTGCTAATCCCATGGTTCTCCGTCGCGGTATCGCAAAAGCTGTTGACGCTGCAGTTGACTGCATCGTAAAGAGTGCTAAGAAAGTAAACGGCAAGGAAGACATCGCTCGTGTTGCTTCTATCTCTGCAGGTGATGAAAAGATTGGCGCACTTATTGCAGATGCTATGGAAAAGGTATCCAGTGACGGTGTTATCACTATCGAAGAGGGAAAAACAGCAGAAACTTACAGCGAAGTTGTTGAAGGTATGCAGTTTGACCGCGGTTACCTCTCCCCCTACATGGTAACAGATACAGAAAAGATGGAAGCTGTTCTTGATGATCCCTACATTCTTATCACAGATAAGAAGATTTCCAACATTCAGGACATTCTTCCCATTCTTGAACAGATTGTTCAGCAGGGCAAGAAGCTTCTCATCATTGCTGAAGATATTGAAGGCGAAGCTCTTACAACTCTTATCGTTAACAAGCTCCGCGGTACATTTACTTGCGTAGCTGTAAAAGCTCCCGGCTTCGGTGATAGAAGAAAGGCTATGCTTCAGGATATCGCTATTCTTACAGGCGGTACTGTTATCAGCGAGGAGCTTGGTCTTGAGCTTAAGGAAGCTGATTTCAGCCAGCTTGGACGTTGCCGTCAGGCAAAGGTTCTCAAGGAAGCTACTATCCTTGTTGACGGTCTTGGTGACAGCCAGCAGATTAAGGACAGAGTTAGTCAGATTAAGAGTGAGATTGAATCCACAACAAGTGATTTCGACCGTGAAAAGCTTCAGGAAAGACTTGCTAAGCTTTCCGGCGGTGTTGCAGTAATCAAGGTTGGTGCAGCTACCGAAACAGAAATGAAAGAAATGAAACTTCGTATAGAAGATGCTCTCGCAGCTACAAGAGCCGCTGTTGAAGAAGGTATCGTAGCAGGCGGTGGCACAAGCTTTATCGCTGCAACAGAATGTGTTAAGGCACTTACAGAGTCTCTCACAGGCGATGAAAAGACAGGTGCTTCCATCGTTCTTCGTGCTATTGAAGAACCTGTTAAGCAGATTTGTGCAAACGCAGGCGTTGAGGGTGCAGTTGTTGTTGAAAAGATCAAGGCGTCTAAGGACGGTATCGGTTACAACGCACTTACAGACGAGTATGTTGATATGATGAAAGCAGGTATCGTTGATCCTGCCAAGGTTACAAGAAGTGCGCTTCAGAACGCAGCTTCCGTTGCAAGCATGGTTCTTACAACAGAATCTATTGTTGCTGACAAGCCCAAGGACGGTCCTGATCCTGCGGCAGCAGCTCAGGCAGCAGCAATGGGCGGCGGAATGTATTAATTAACAACTGACACAGTCATTCTTTGCAACAATAGAGGTTGTTTTAATTACGAAACAACCTCTATTGTTTTTTTATGTGCCATATGTTATAATGCGCTTAGGTGAAGAATCATGAAACTTACATTTGCCCCTATGGAGGGAATTACCTCATATATATATAGAAACACCCACGCGGAATATTTCGGTGGTTGCGATGAATACTATACACCTTTTATCTCCCCCAGCGACAACAGCAAAATCGGGAGAAAGGGTTTTAAGGATATGCTCCCCGAAAACAATAGTGTTGTAAAACCGGTTGTACAGACGCTTACCAATAACTCCGTGTCATTTTTGAAGTTTACAGAAAAGCTTAAGGAATACGGATATGCTGAAGTCAACATTAATCTTGGTTGTCCGTCGGGTACGGTTGTCGGAAAGAAACGCGGAAGCGGACTTTTAAGAGAGCCGTGGATTTTAGAAAAGTTTTTAGACGAAATTTTCAGCGAATGCGACATTGAGATTTCCTTAAAGACACGAATCGGATTTGACTCTCCCGATGAATTTGATGATTTGCTGAAACTATACAACAAGTATCCCGTAAAAGAGCTTATAATTCATCCCCGTTGCCGAGTGGATTTTTATAATGGTGAGCCTTATTATGAAGCATTTGACAAGGCATATGATGATTCAAAAGCACCACTTGGGTATAACGGAAATATTTTTTCAGCAGATGATTATAAAAAAATCCTCGGGAAATACCCCAATGTCAACAGTATTATGATTGGACGTGGCGCGGTAACAAATCCTGCCATTTTCCGAGAAATAAAGGGCGGTAAGAAAATTACTACTGAAGAAATGGTTGAATTTACAGAAATTCTTGCCGGTCGTTACAATGCTATTTTATCTTCTGACCATTTTACGATGCATAAGTTAAAAGAAATTTGGATTTATATGATGGAAAATTTCCCAAAAGAGGAAAAAATATTAAAAACAGTGCGCAGAACGGATAAACTCAGCGAACTGTTACACGCCGTGCACTCTCTTCCTCAATTGGAAAGATAAAACATTGACACAGTACACATAATACAGTATAATGGATTTGTTAGAAACACAATAAAACGAAAAGGAGAAAAATTATGAAAAAGATTCTTTCACTTATTTTAACATTAGCAGTTGTGCTTTCATTTGCAGCTTGTACAAAAGATGCCGCAAATGAAAAGCCCGAAACAAAACCTGAGGATACTCCTGTTGTAGATACAGATGTAACAGTTGATGAGGAAACTCCCGAGGATGTTGTCGTAGAGGAAGAAGAGGAAAAAGAAGAAAAACCTCAGTCCCAGGAAAAGCCCTCTGATAAACCTGCGGAAAAACCTGCAGACAAACCTACTGATAAGCCTGCAACTAAGCCCGAAGAAGAGAAGCCTGCGGACAAGCCTGTTGAGGACAAACCCGCAACTTCACAAAGTGTAGGAAATGCTCTCCTTGCTGATTTCAAAGCAAAAGCAGGTTCTCACTCAAGTTCAGTTTCTCTTGCAGAAGCACTTGCCGCTAATTCTGTACTCAGCAATGTCGGATGTGGAGCAATGCCTGTTGAACCCGGATACCTTACAGGTTTTGACAATGCTGAAATAAAAGGATTTAAAGAAGGTACGATGTTTGCTCCCATGATTGGGACTATTCCCTTTGTAGGATATGTATTTATCCTTGAAGACGGTGTGAATGCATCTGACTTTATTTCTACACTTAAAAGCTCAGCTAACCTCAGATGGAATGTTTGTACATCTGCTGATGAAATGGTTGCAGGAAGCTCCGGAAATAAAGTATTCTTTGTAATGTGTCCTAAGAGTTTTGAAGAATAACAAAACAAAAAAGCGGGTATAACCCGCTTTTTTAATGGCAAAAGGAGTGTGACAAATGCTTTTTTCAAGTATTCCTTTTTTATACTATTTTCTGCCGCTTGTACTACTTTTTTACTTTGCAGTACCTAAGGCATTAAAAAATACTGTACTCCTGCTTTTCAGCCTTTCATTCTATGCATGGGGAGAGCCTATGTATGTATTCCTCATGATTGCAACTGTAGGAGTAAACTATATTCTCGGTCTTCTGATTGAAAAATTCAGAGGAAAAACACTTTCCAAAATATTTGTA
Organism: Oscillospiraceae bacterium; assembly: GCA_015068735.1. Lineage (GTDB taxonomy): Bacteria > Bacillota > Clostridia > UMGS1883 > UMGS1883 > UMGS1883. The sequence goes on along the minus strand of SVJW01000046.1, from coordinate 4,757 downwards.
ATACTATCCGTTGCCCTTTCCCTGGCGGTACTGGGCTACTTTAAGTATGCAGATTTCTTTATTGAAAACTTTAATGCGGTAACCGGACTTTCCGTAAAGCTTCTTAACATCGCCCTCCCCATTGGTATAAGCTTTTACACATTCCAGATACTCAGCTATACCGTAGATGTGTACCGCGGCACTGTAAAAGCACAGAAAAACCCCATAACGCTGGGGGCATATATTTCTCTTTTTCCGCAGCTTATTGCAGGGCCAATTGTCCGTTATTCGGATGTAGAAAAACAGCTTAACGAAAGAACTCATTCCTTTGATAAATTTTCATTGGGAATTCGCAGATTTATTTTTGGTCTGTCCAAAAAAATAATTCTCGCCAACACATTGGGAGAGCTTTGCGAAGCATTCAATATGGCAAGTGATAAATCTGTTCTCTTTTACTGGCTGTATGTCATTGCTTTTATGCTCCAGATTTATTTTGACTTCTCCGGTTACAGTGATATGGCAATAGGTCTTGGAAAAATGCTGGGATTTGACTTTATGGAAAACTTCCGCTATCCCTTTATTTCAAGAAGCATCAGCGAATTCTGGAGAAGATGGCATATTTCCCTGGGAAGCTGGTTCCGTGACTATGTGTATATTCCCATGGGCGGAAACAGAGTGAAAAAACTGAGACTTTTGCTTAATATTTTCACAGTTTGGTTTTTGACGGGATTCTGGCACGGTGCAGAATGGAATTTTATTATCTGGGGTGTATATTTCGCCATACTTCTTTTGGCAGAAAAGTATTTCCTTTCTAAATACCTTGAAAAGTCAAAAGTGATAAACCACATTTATGTGCTTTTCTTTGTGGCAATCAGTTTTGCAATATTCAGTGCTGACGGATTTAAAGAAGCAATGAATGTTGTTGGCGGCATGTTTGGTGCCGGTTCTATCCCCTTTATTTCAGGAAGCTTTATTTACAACCTCAGAAATTACGGCGGCGTTATTATAATCGCAATTCTTTGTGCAACTCCCCTGTTTGTCAAGATTAAAGAACGCTTTGACAACAACCGCAAAGTAAACCTTATTTTTAATATTCTGGAAATTCCGTTCCTGATGTTTTTATTGGTTGTGACAACAGCATATCTTGCCGATGGTTCGTTCAATCCTTTCTTATACTTCAGATTCTGATAGGAGGTAATACAATGAATAAAATCAAAAATATAATATTGACTTGTGTATTTGTGGTTTTCATTTTTTCTGTTTCGGCAGCGTGTATTTTTATCCCCGATCAGGAATACTCGCTCAGCGAAAGAAGATATCTTGAACAAATGCCGTACCTTAGCAAAGATACTGTATTAAACGGCGAATTTATGAACGGTTTTGAATTATACGCCACCGATCAGTTTCCCTTGCGTGATGATTTAAGAGCCGTTAAAGCGCTGTTCAGTACAAAGGTACTTGGCAAACTTGATAACAACGGATTGTTTTTTGTTGACGGACACATTTCAAAAATCGATGATGCTGAAAACGAAGATATGATGAATTACGCATCAGAATTATTTGCAAAAATAATAAATGACAATATGACAGACAAAAATGTAAACTTATATTTTTCGATTGTTCCCGATAAAAATGCATTTCTTGCAGAGAAAAACGGTTATCCGTCACTTGATTATAACGGTTTCATTGAGCGAATGAGAGATAAAACTGAGTATATGAATTATATTGATATCACTCCCCTGCTCTCCGCCGATGATTATTACAGAACAGATACACATTGGAAACAGGAAAATATAACCGATATTGCAGAATATCTCGCAACAGAAATGGGGACAAATGTCAAGAGTGATTACAAAGTTAACACCCTTGACAACCCTTTTTACGGCGTATACGCAGGGCAATATGCAATCCCTGTTAAGCCTGATACAATTAAATATCTTACCAATAACACAATCGATAACTGTATTGTCACCTATTACGACACAGGAATGCCTGAGGTAAGGGAAATTTATAATATGGATAAAGCATACAGTAAAGATCCTTATGAAATGTTCCTTTCCGGCGTTGCACCGCTGATTACCATTGAGAACCCCAATGCCAAAACAGATAAGGAACTTGTTATGTTCCGTGACTCTTTTGGTAGTTCTCTTGCACCGCTTCTTGCAGAGGGATACAGTAAGATAACTGTGGTTGATGTCAGGTATATGCAAAGTAGTTTTGTAGGGAGCTTTGTTGATTTTGAAAATTGTGACGTACTTTTCATTTACAGTACAGCACTTCTTAACAACAGTACAGCTATGAAATAAGAAATAACTCCTTGGTTTTAAACCAAGGAGTTATTTTAATATAATTGTTTTTAAAATTTTGCGTCGTTCTTTCCAATCGGGGCAAACCTTTTCGAGTTCATCATAGAAAAGAATTGAGTGATTTGGTTGAAAAAAATGTGTAAATTCATGCAACACCACATATTCTATGCACTCAATAGGTGTATACATAAGATTAAGATTAAAAGTAAGAATACCCTCTTTGCTTCGGCAATTTCCCCATTGTGAAACCATTTTGCGAAATTTTATCTGAGGATATTTTATTCCTTTCTTTTCGTAATAGGGGTATACTTTTTCGCAAAGATCAAGTATAACTTCCCTGATTTCCTTTTCCGTGAAATATTGCTTCAAAGGTGCTATATCACGATTTTTGTACTTTTCCAGAGCATTCAATATAAATTCAGCTTTTGACAGTATGAACTCATCAATAACCTTAACAGGCACTCTTTTATTTGCCGATACATGAACTGTTCCGTCAGGTTTAATTCTAAGGTTTATGTTTTTCACCTTTTTGTATGTAAGGCTGTATTTAATAACATTGCCTTTAAATTTTATTTCATTCTCAATCATTTTAATACTTCTTGTCCCCTGACAAAATCATCATTTTATCAAGCTTTGTCAAAACTTCGGGTTTTACCACCTTTTCCTCCCATTCGTCCGGAGAATACTCTTCGAGAGATATTGAAATTGCTTCCTGCGGACATCCCCAATGTTTCAGGAATACTTCGTTGATTTCCTCCACCACTTTTTTCTTTGTTTCTTCATCCTTGGGCCATGCTTTAATTGCAATGTACGGCATAAAATTTCCACCTTTCATTCTATGTAGTATAATCATAACACATAAAAAAGATAATTTCAATTATCAGAGGAAATTTAGTAATCACTATTTATTGAAATTTCGATGAATATATAGTATAATTTTTATAGTGTATATTGTATAAAGCGAGGTTTTTAAAATGAAACTTTACAAACTTTTAAAAAGTGTATTAGATCAGGACACTTCCCCTGTGGTTGTTTGTGATATGGATGATATAATTATGTATATGAATCCGTGTGCCATTGCACGTTATCACAAGGATCTGACAGGCAGAAGTATAAAAGACTGTCATCCGCCGAAAGCAAATGAACAAATTGAAAAAGTGGTTGCGTGGTTTAAAGAGAGTAAAGAAAATAATATCATATACACCTATCGCAATGATGATGAAAACAAGGATGTGTATATGGTTGCTCTTCGTGATGATGGCGGTACTTTAATCGGCTATTATGAAAAGCACGAGTATAGAAACAAAGAAACCGTGGGGCTTTATCAGCCTAAAAAATAATAGTCGGAGAGATCTATGAATACGAAGAAAATTGCAACATTATATGCGGTACTCGCGGCGGCTTTATATGCAATCAATGTACCGCACACCTACAAGCAATAGCATACGCATTTGACCCTTAAGGTTATGGAATAAAATTATAATTGAAAAAAGGTGTTTTATAAAATGGATAACAAAAAAGAATTTTTAGCAACGGAGCCTATCGGTAAGCTTTTGTTCAGGCTGTCGATTCCGACGGTTGTGGCGCAGCTTATCAATATGCTTTACAATATAGTTGACCGCATATACATAGGCCATATGCCCGGAGACGGAAGCATGGCACTTACCGGAGTTGGTGTGTGTATGCCACTTATTATGCTTGTTGCGGCTTTTGCGGCACTTGTAAGCTCAGGTGGTGCACCGAGGGCGTCTATATTTATGGGCAAACAGGATCAGAATTCCGCCGAAAAAACACTTGGTAACTGTTTTAGTCTGCAGATTGTTGTGTCGGTTATCCTGACAGCAGTTTTACTTATATGGAACGAGGATCTGCTCCTTGCCTTTGGTGCAAGTGAAAATACAATCGGCTATGCAACCGATTATATGAGCATTTACGCCATAGGTACTCTGTTTGTACAGATGACCTTGGGTATGAATACATTTATCACAGCACAGGGCTTCACGACTGTTTCTATGGTTTCGGTGATTATCGGTGCGGTATGTAATATTGTACTTGACCCTATATTCATTTTTGGATTTGGTATGGGTGTAAAGGGCGCGGCACTGGCAACCATTATTTCGCAGATGCTTTCATGCGTATGGATCATCTCTTTCCTTTGCGGCAGAAAGACACAGCTTAAAATCAAGAAAGAAAACTTAAAACTTCGGGCAAACATCATCCTACCATGTATTGCACTTGGAACTGCGGCCTTTGTTATGCAGTCAAGCGAAAGTGTGATTTCCGTTTGTTTTAATTCTTCGCTACTTAAATACGGCGGAGATATTGCAGTCGGTGCTATGACCATTATGACAAGCGTTATGCAGTTTGCAATGTTACCTCTGCAGGGAATTGCACAAGGTGCTCAGCCTATTACAAGCTACAATTTTGGTGCTAAAAATGCGGGCAGAGTTAAGAAAACCTTCCGTCTGCTTT
>SVJW01000045.1 GCA_015068735.1 Oscillospiraceae bacterium | reverse complement strand
GATTCCTCCTTTGGTTTTTATTTTCGGTTGGCAGCCGCTTTTATTATACCAAAGGAGGATATTTTTGTCTACCCATAGCTAAAGCTTTTTGGAACCACCAGCACCGCTGGTGGTTTTCAGATACAAACAAAAGAACATAAAAGAAAGTTCTCTTATGTTCCGATTTGTTTTTTTTATTATTTTGCCATTGCAGCGATCTGAGCCTTTTTACGAGCAGCATTGTTCTTATGAAGAATACCTTTCGCAACAGCTTTATCGAGAACTTTGTATGCAGTCTTGAGTGCAGCAGGGTTTTCTTTAACTTCTGCCTGAAGCTTCTTAAGATTTGTTCTGAGTACAGATTTCTGGATCTTGTTCTGCATAGTTTTAGCGCTGATTACTTTGCAACGCTTTTTAGCGGACTTAATATTAGGCACAACTGTCACCTCCGTGCGAGTATAGGTTTTTTTTGCTCTTACTATTTTATCAGAAAATTATGTCTTTTGCAAGACCTAAGCTGATAAATTACAGAAAAGTTCAATATTTAGCATCGAAAATATTTATCATTACTTGATTTTATAGCTCCAATGTCCGTTTCGATTACATTTTAACAGCTTTTCTTCCTTTGTTAATTTAACTAATATTCTGTTAGCTGTTGATTCCGACACATTGAAAAGCTTTCTTACATCTGAATTCATTATTAATGGATGGATATTGAGAAATTCTTTAATCTTAAACCAACGTAATTCGTCCTTGCTTAAAGATTCGTTTTTTAAATTCTCATTAGAATCAAGAAGTGTATCTTTAATTGTTTCCAACATGAACTCTATAAAAACGGTAGATTTCCCTTGGCTGTTACATTCATTGATTGCATAATAATATTCTTGTTGTTTTTTGTGAATCATTGATTCGACAGGCAACCACGCAAATACTGAATTCCATTTTGAGAGAAGTAACCTGTGCCAAAGTCTTCCGATACGTCCGTTTCCGTCTGCAAAAGGATGTATCAATTCAAATTCATAGTGGAAAACACAGCTTTTTATGAGCATATGAATTTCGCTGCATCTTACCCATTCCAATAATTCCATTGTTAACTTGGGAACATATTGAGGTAATGTTCCGAAATGAAGGATTTGTCCGTCAGAATTAACGACACCTACAGGTCTACTCCTGAATTCTCCGGCTTCTTCGATTAACCCTTTAGTTATTATTCCGTGTGCTATAAGAAGATCGTCAACCGAATATGGATTCAAATCATCTAAATGTTCATATATTTCATAAGCATTTTTTACTTCAGCAATATCTTTGGGCGGGGCAATAACTGTTTTACCATTAATAACAGCAGTAATCTGTTCAATTGAAAGGGTATTTTGTTCAATAGCAAGTGAACCGTGAATTGTTTTGATTCTGTTTGTTTTTCTGAGTATAGGGTTTGAAGTAAAATTGTCTGTAACTGTTATGTTTCCTATAAGCTCCGATATTTCTGATATAAGATTTATTACGTTATTTGTTATTTCAAACGGTGGATTTTTCATTGTAAAATCAACTTTCAGAAGTTTATTTACATATATTATACCATAAATTGTGTGAAAAATCAATGCATCCCTCATTTCATCACTCAAAATTCATAATTAAATGAGGGATGGGGAAAACATTTTTTCCGTTAAAAAAGTTTTCCCCATACAATTATATTAACCAAAAACTTACGCCTTATAGCTGTCTTTAAGACCCACTATCTGGTTATAGCAATTCTCATATTTGGTATCTTTGCTGAAATAGCCTGTACGAACGAACTGGAACTTTTCACCCTTTTCAGCGGAAGCAAGGCATTTTTCAACCTTAGCGTTCACAACTGTCAAGGAGTTGGGGTTCAGGTAGTCTGTATATGTTTTACCCTCGGGAATGTCAAATACATTTGCAAGAGTAAAGAGACGATCATAAAGATGAATTTCCGCATCGTCAGCATTAACTTCGGAAAGCCAATGGATAGTACCCTTAACTTTTCTTCCGTCAACGGGGTTTCCGCAGCCTGTTTCAAGGTCACATGTACAAAGAATTTCCGTAATATTGCCGTTTTCGTCTTTGATAACATCCTGATATTTTATGATGTATGAGCCCATGAGACGAACTTCTCCGTCGGGTTTGAGTCTGAAGAACTTTGGAGGAGGTACTTCCGCAAAGTCGGACCTATCAATATAAATATGTTTGGAGAAAATAACTTTTCTTGTGCCCGCTTCGGGGTTCTGCGGATTATTGGAGACATCAAACTCCTCGGTCTTATCTTCAGGATAGTTTGTAATTGTAACCTTAATGGGGTCAAGAAGAGCAATTCTTCTCAATGCGGAAGTATTGAGTTCATCTCTGATGCAATGCTCCAAAAGCTCAATATCTACGATACTGTAAGCTTTTGCCACGCCTGCTTTTTTAACGAATTCAATTATAGACGAAGGTGTATAACCTCTTCTTCTCATACCGCAGAGTGTGGGCATACGTGGGTCATCCCAGCCGTCTACCCTGCCTGTTTCAACAAGTTCACGCAGGTAACGCTTACTCATTACAGTATAAGTAAGGTTCAAGCGTGCAAATTCATACTGGTGGGGTTTCTGCTCAAATCCGATATTGTCAACTACCCAGTTATAAAGAGGTCTGTGATTTTCAAACTCGATTGAACAAAGAGAATGTGTTATACCTTCAAGGGCGTCCTGAATTGGATGTGCATAGTCATAAAGTGGGTAAATACACCACTTATCCCCCTGACGGTGGTGATGTGTATGAAGGATTCTGTAAATTGCAGGATCACGCATATTCATATTGGGTGAAGCCATGTCAATTTTTGCACGAAGAGTTTTTGTACCGTCGGCAAACTCACCGTTCTTCATTCTCTCAAAAAGGTCAAGGTTTTCCTCAACGGAACGGTTCCTGTAAGGGCTTTCCTTACCAGGTTCTGTAAGTGTGCCTCTGTATGCACGCATTTCTTCCGCGTTGAGGTCACAAACATAAGCCTTACCGTCTTTAATGAGCTTTACGGCAAATTCGTAGCATTTGTCAAAATAGTCAGAACCGTAGAAAATATGATCTGGTTCAGCTCCGAGCCAACGAAGGTCTTCTTCAATGGAGCGAACATATTCGTCGTCTTCTTTAACGGGGTTTGTGTCATCGTAACGGAGATTGAATTCACCGTTATATTTTTTCGCTGTACCGGAGTTTATCCATATAGCTTTTGCACTGCCGATATGGAGATATCCGTTTGGTTCGGGCGGAAAACGTGTGTGCACATGTGTTTCTCTGCCGCTTTCAAGATCACTGTCTATGATCTCGTGGATAAAATTAGATGTTGTTTCTTCCATTGTTATTCCTCTTTTATTATAGATTCAAATTTATTATATTTCAGCCGCAGCAGCGGTAATTCTTGCAATTACTTTGTCCTTGCCGAGAATCTTCATTACGCAGTAAGTATCGGGGGAAACCGGCTTGCCTGTAACTGCAACTCTGAGCATCATAGCAATATCGGCAACACTTCCTTTGAAGGCTGTGGGATCTTGCTTGTACGCTTTCATGTCGGAAGCATAACCCTCGCTGTCAGCAAGAGCTTTAAGTCTGTCAAACCATACATTCTGCTCGTCATTTTCATCAAAAATATCAACATATTTTTCCAAAATCTTTTTGATCTCAGACTTATCAAGGTTTTCAGGATAATCTCTGTTTCCCATAAAGAGTGAATCATAGAAAAATCCCATATAATCCTTAACTTCACTCCAAAGACCGAAGTCTTTACGAGGTTTCTTTCCGCCTCTGCCGATTCCGAGAATTTCAACCGCATAAGATTTATCTGCAGCAAGAAGTTCGTAAAATTCAGGATCGTTATCCTTTGCCCAAGCTGTTACATTTTCATATACATCTTCCGCAGTCATACGTGAAATGACCTCTTTACAAACATCGTAAAGCTTCTGAATATCAAAAAGAGCACCGGAAACACTCATTTTCTTGAATGAGAATTGGAAATCATTCATTGAAGCCATGGGATTTGCTCGTCTCCAGTCTTCAAAGTTGGAGTTAAGAAGGGTCATAACGTATTCCAAAAGACCGTCCTTTGGATAACCCTCTCTGATATAGAAAGCAAGGTCTGCTTCAGGGTCTTTACGTTTGGATATTTTTCTCTTTGAACCGCCGTCAAGCTTCATAAGAGTTGCTGTATGGCAGTATACGGGACGTTTAAAGCCAAGGGCATCAAACAGTTCAACGTGCCAAGGAAGTGTTGCAAGCCATTCTTCACCTCTCATAACATGAGTTGTGTGCATAAGGTGGTCATCAACAGCGTGAGCGAAATGATAAGGAGGTGTTCCGTTGGATTTAAGAATTACAAAATCCTGCTCATTCTGAGGAAATTCGAGTTCGCCTTTGATTGCATCAGTAACTTTAACACGTTTGGACGCATCTCCGAGAGATTTAAGTCTGATAACATAAGGCTTGCCATCTTTGAGTGCAGCTTCAACATCTTCAACGGAAGCATCGCGCCATTTTGCGTATTTGCCGTAATAACCGGGGTTATCCCCTGCTTCTTCCTGCTGTTTGTGAATATCTTCAAGTTCTTCATCTGTGCAGAAACAGGGATATGCTCTGCCGTCCTGAACAAGTTTTTTAGCAAAAGTCTGATATATTTCTGTACGTTGGCTCTGTCTGTAAGGACCGTAATCACCATTATCGCCGTCAATTACCGCACCCTCATCAAATTCAATGCCGTATTTACCGAACATTGTTATAAAGAGTTCTGCAGCGCCTTGAACTTCACGTTTGGAGTCGGTATCCTCGATTCTGAAATAGAATTTACCGCCCGAAAGATGAGAACTTCTCTCGTTAGCCATTGCCTGATACAAGGCTCCGATATGAAGATATCCTGTAGGGCTGGGAGCTATTCTCATAACTCGTGCGCCTTCGGGAAGGTTACGTGCAGGATATTTCTTTTCCATATCCTCGGGAGTTGTCTTAATGTGCGGATACAAAAGCTCCGCCAAATAGTTGTAATCCAATTTATTCATTCCTTTATAAGTAATCATTTTTATTCATGGGGGAAACTTCTTTTCGTGTGAAAATAAGTTTCCCCCATACCCCCTTCAAGAAAAGCAAATTTGGGGGAGAATTTATATATTATTTTATCAGCTGAAGCAAACTATTCATTCTGAATTCTGCATTTTGCCTTCTGCATTTTTTTCCTGTTCTGTTTTTATACGAACATACTCTTTGAACAAAGCACGGGTCTCCTCTTCTGTAAGAGGTTTTTCGGGACCGTAGCCGTGGGGACAGGGAAATAATTCAGAGGAACCGTATATTCTGCAAATAAAGCCTCGGCATTCGTATATGGAACAGCGGTTATTTTTCAAATGAGGGCACCAGCTGTCAGGCCAATCGACCTTGGGCATACGAGCAAGCTCTTCAGGAGCAAACTGTATTTGATTGTCACAGCACTCCATACAATCCTCTTTACACATAAAAGAGGGGATTTTTTCATAAAGCTTCTGAATTTCGGTAAGTTCCTTTTCCGCCACGTCAGTTACCCTCTGTGAGACTTTGAACAGTAAAGTTCTCTTTAAGCTCAAATGTATAGAAATTCATTGTTGAATCCCCATTGCCGTTGGGAGATAAAGCAGTCAGACCGATCTTTAATTTTTCGGAAGCAGAGAATTTAAAGTGTCTGAGCAAATGCTTATTTACACCGTCGGGAGAATAGAAAAACGCAATATTTTCGCCCTTACGAATCGCATGAAGCCATACGGAAGGCCATGGATAATCAGGACCTGCAGATTTATCGGAGAAGCCGTCTTTGGTAACGCATGTGGCAACAGCTTTTGTTCTGAAATTTGATTTTTCAAAATTCACAGTCGCCCAATTTTTCTCATTTTCATAAACCATTATTGCGGCAGAATCTTCCGCATAAATAAAATCAAGGTCGATATGAGCTCTTGCAATAAAGTCACCGGAAACATTCACATACATAAATCCCGCATTGTTTAAATTTTTCTGTCCTTCGGGATCACAGTACATACCCGTATATTCTTCGGGAATAAGGCTTATTCCATCCTCTGCAGTTTCTATAAGAGAAAAATCATCTTCCCCTGCCATATTCATATATTGAAAATTACTTCTTTTAAATCCCTTAAGTAAATTTTTCATTTTATATCCCTCATTTTGTTGGAATTGTATAAACTACAAATCCTCATATTTTGTAAAGTTTGAAAACCTTACCTTAATTTTCCGCACAGTTACGCGGTTTTTCTAAAATCTTAATTTTCCGCTTCTGTGGATAAAACAGTTTAAACAGTTGAAAAAACCGCATGAAATCAAGGTTTTGCACATTTTAAACAGCCTTTTCCACAGGAATGAATATTCACTTTTGTGGAAACTGTGGAAAACTCAAGTCCAAATTAGCGAAAAACCGCGAAAATACTTGATTTAAGAGCTTTTTTCGGAAAAAAGTTTTCAACAGCAAGTTCTTTCATAATTTTAAAAAAGCCTTATATTTCAAGGTTTTTGCCTGTAAATAATCAAAATGCATTTATGCATAAAATTATTCAAAGGTAAAGGTTATTCACCTTACTATTTATTTTGTAACGGTTCTTCCTATGCCGTTATGCCAATCTGTAATAAGTTTTTCGCGAGCTTCTGTACTGATAGTAGGCTTGAAAAGCTTTCCTGTTTTACGGAGATTCTTGATTTCTTCCTTACTACTGAAAATACCTGCACCGAGACCTGCCATAAACGCAACACCTTGAGCTGTAGTTTCAATATTAAGAGGTCTGTTAACCGCAACTTTAAGCAAATCAGCCTGAAGCTGCATAAGGAAATCACTTCTTGAAGCACCGCCGTCAACACGGAGTTCTGGAATTGGCATTTTCAAGTCGTCAGTCATTGCTTTAAGTACATCGTATGACTGAAGAGCAATACTTTCAAGGGCAGCACGGATAATATGACAAGGCTTTGTACCTCTTGTAAGTCCGGAAATCGTTCCTCTTGCATACATATCCCAATAAGGAGCACCAAGGCCTGTAAATGCAGGAACAAAAACAACGCCATCACTGTCCTTTGTGTTTTCAGCTATCATATCCGCTTCCTGTGCCGTTTTGATAAGACCCATCTCATCTCTCAACCATTGAAGAACTGCGCCTCCCACGAAAACACTGCCCTCAAGAGCATATATGACCTCGTCATCAGTTCCCCACGCTATAGTTGTAAGCATACCGTTTTTGGGGAATCTGGGAGTACTACCTGTATTCATAATAAGGAAGCAACCTGTCCCATACGTATTTTTTGTATCACCGGGATTGAAGCAACATTGACCGAAGAGGGCTGCATGCTGGTCACCTGCAATACCTGTAACGGGAACCTCTGCACCGAAAACATCTTTTTTCGTAATTCCGAAATTGTGTACCGAAGGATAAACCTGAGGCAACAGGCATCCGGGAATATCGAAAAGGCGAAGAAGTTCATCATCCCAATCAAGAGTTTTTATATTGAAGAGCATTGTTCTTGCAGCATTTGTATAATCTGTTGCATGAACCCCTGTAAGACTCCAGAGAATATAAGTGTCTACAGTACCGAAAAGAATATCTCCTCTTTGAGCCTTTTCTCTTGCACCGGGAACATTATCAAGTATCCATTTTATTTTTGTAGCAGAGAAATATGCATCGGTCTTAAGTCCGGTACGTTCAAAAATCATACTTTCATAACCGTCTTCTTTAAGTTTATCGCAAATTGGAGCAGTTCTGCGGCATTGCCATACAATGGCATTATAAATAGGTCTTCCGGTGTCTTTTTCCCACATGATAGTAGTTTCACGTTGATTTGTAATACCTATAGCAGAAATATCAGAAGGTTGAAGACCTGCTTTAGCAATAGCTTCCTTTGCAGTTTCAAGCTGAGATGTAATTATATCATTAGGATCATGTTCAACATATCCGGGCTGAGGATATATCTGTTTAAATTCTCGTTGAGCCATTGCAACAGGTTGACCTTCACTGTCAAAAACTATACTTCTGGAACTTGTTGTTCCTTGATCTAAAGATAAAATATACTTAATCATTGGGAATCATCCTTTCGCAATAAAATATAATTATTTTTTGTATTCGTTATTTTTAAGACGTTTGAGAACTCGTTTTTCATGAATACTCTTTTCTCTTCCGTAATGTTTTCTGTTATCCTTTGCAGGACGCTGAGTTCCCTTTTTACGGACATATTCAAGACCTACATTGCCGAGAATCAACTCTTTCTCTTTTTCGGAAAGAGGTCTGTATTCACCCGGAGCAAGATGCCCGATGGAAAGTTCTCCGATCGCAACTCTTTTAAGGAGCATAACCTCAAGGCCTACAGCTTCGCACATACGTCTGATCTGACGGTTACGGCCTTCGGAAATGGTAATATGAAGAGCTGTCTTTACGATTTCGGGAGCATTGTCATCAAAACCGTCTTTAGTTTCTTTATATTCTTCAACGCTATGACCTTTTTCATTTTTCATTGACTGAACGGAAACAAGAGCAGGAAGAGTCATACCGTCATCAAGCTCAACGCCGTTACGAAGTTTATTAAGTTTTGTTTCCTCAACATATCCTTTAACGGTAACACGGTAAGTTTTGTTTACATGATAGCGAGGATGAGTAAGTCTTAATGCAAGCTCCCCATCATCTGTAAGAAGAAGAATGCCTTCACTGTCTCGGTCAAGTCTTCCTACGGGATAAACTCTGCCTTTGATATTTTTAATCATTTCCCCAACGACACTTCTGTCGTCCTGTGCTTTCATGGAAGTGATAACGCCTCTGGGCTTATAGAACATAAAGTACTGCTTTTCGCAAACTTTAAGATGAAGTCTTTTACCTTCACAAACCACACGGTCATTTTCGGGGTCAATATCCATACCTATAGTTGCAGGTGAATTATTAACAATTACCTTGCCCTGTTCAACAAGAGCTTCAGCTGCCCTGCGGGAACAATAACCACAGTCAGCAATAAATTTTTGTATTCTCATTGGTATAAATTTCCTCATAAAAGTATTTTACTTTAATTATAGCACATTTTTTCAAATTTAACAATAGCTTATGAATATAAAAATATGAACAAAATGTTTACTTCTTGCAAAAACACGTTTTTCAACCTTGACAGCACCCTTCAATTTTGGTATAATCATATAAAATAATAAAATAATAAAAATGGAGGTTTACAAACCATGAATACAGTTAGACTTGGTATTATCGGTCTTGGCAATATGGGCACCAGCCATCTCAGAGATTACATGAAAGGTGCACATAAAAATATGGAGATCACAGCTATCTGTGATATTGACCCGGCTAAAATCGAAAATGCTAAAAACATTCTCAAAAATGAGAATATCCCTTCTTTCCTCTCTTCTGATGAAATAATCAAATCAGGTCTTGTGGATGCAGTTCTTATTGCAACTCCCCACTATGATCATCCCACAATCGCTATTGCAGCTTTTGAAGCAGGACTTCATGTTCTTTCCGAAAAGCCTGCGGGCGTTTACACAAAGGCTGTTCGCGAAGAAAATGAAGCGGCAGCTAAATCAGGCAAAGTTTTCGGTATCATGTATAACCAGAGAACTCGTCTCGCATGGCAGAAGCTCAGAGAAATGGTTCAAAACGGAGAACTTGGCGAAATGAAGAGAGCCGTTTGGATCATCACTGAATGGTACAGAACCCAGTCATACTACAATTCCGGCGGTTGGAGAGCTACTTGGGGCGGTGAAGGCGGCGGTGTTCTTTTGAACCAGTGCCCCCACAATATCGACCTTATGCAGTGGGTATGCGGTGTTCCAAAGAGAGTCCGTGCATCTGCTTACTACGGCAAATACCACAACATTGAAGTTGAAGACGACGTAACCGCTTACTTCGAATATGAAAACGGAGCAACAGGTCTTTTCATCACAACAACAGGTGAATGCCCCGGAACAAACAGATTTGAATATACAGGTGACAAGGGTAAAGTTATAATTGAAGGTGACACACTCACTTATGTTAAGCTTGACGGTTCTGTTTCTGAATTTACAGCAAATTCTCCCGAAGGTTTCGGAAGATTAAAGGGCGAAACAACAGTTACGGACTACCCCAGCGGAGGTCAGCATTCTGAAGTTCTTAATAACTTCGTTGATGCAATCCTTAACGGCACACCTCTTCTTGCTCCGGGATGTGAAGGTATCAACGGACTTTCCATTTCCAACGCAATGCATATGTCCTCATGGACAAACGATTGGGTAGACCTTCCCATCGACGAAGATAAGTTCTACGAAATGCTTCAGGAAAAGATCAAAACTTCCACTTTCGTAAAAGAAGTTGTTGAAACTAAAGTAGTTGACGTTTCAGGTACATTCGGTAACTGAGGATTTAATTAAAAATATATGATTATGTGGGAAAAACTTTTTCTTTTCAGGTGAAAAGTAAACGTTTTTCCCACACCCATTTCAAAAAGAAAAGCCATATGCCGTTCAATTTATATATTTATTTCATATATTTAGGTTGACAATAACCTAAGATTAGTGTATAATAACAATATAAAACAGAAAGGAATTTAATTATATGGATAAAGTACGTTTAGGCCTCATAGGCATTGGAAATATGGGCGGCGATTATGTAAAAAATCACTGCCATGCAACCCCCGAAAAATTTGAATTAACAGCGATATGCGACATCAAACAGGAAAGAATTGATGCGGCAAAAGAAATTCTCGGAAACCCCGATTTTCCATCATTTTTAAACTCTGACGACTTGATAAATTCAGGGCTTGTGGATGCCGTGATAATAGCAACTCCTCACTATGACCATCCGAAAATCGCAATTAGGGCATTTGAAGCAGGTCTTCACGTTCTTTCAGAAAAACCCATTGGAGTTTACACTAAAATAGTACGTGAGGAAATGGAAGCGGCTGAAAAATCGGGGAAAGTTTTCGGGGTAATGTACAACCAAAGAACCACGCCTGCATACAGAAAGCTCAGAGAAATGATTCAAAGCGGTGAGCTTGGCGAAATGAAACGAGCTATTTGGTACGCAACAGGTTGGTACAGAACTCAAGCTTATTACGATTCAGGCGATTGGCGTGCGACATGGGCAGGTGAAGGAGGCGGCGTTCTTCTCAACCAATGTCCGCATCATTTAGACTTGATGCAATGGCTCTGCGGGGTACCCAAAAGAGTCCATGCATCCGCATATTACGGCAAGTATCATGACATCGAAGTTGAAGATGATGTTACCGCATTTTTTGAATATGAAAACGGAGCTACAGGCTTATTCTTAACCACAACAGGTGAATGGCCCGGTGCAACAAGATTTGAATTTACAGGAACAAAAGGAACCGTAATCGCGGAGCCCAATAAGCTCACAATAACAAGAACGCTCGATGACACGGATATCTTCCTCAAAGAAGCTGAAGGCGGTTTCGCAAAACCAAGACTTGCAGAACCAGAGGTTCTAATATTTGATAAGGCAAAAGGTCATCCTGAAGTATTGGAAAACTTTGTTGATGCAATTCTTTACGGAACACCCATGCTGTCACCAGGAAATGAAGGTATCAACGGCCTGACAATTTCAAATGCAATTCATCTTTCATCATGGACAAATGATTGGGTAGACTTGCCATTTGATGAAGATAAATTCTACAATATGCTTCAGGATAAAATAAAAAATTCCACAGCGGTCAAGAAATTAACCACAGGTAAAGTGGAAGATCTTTCAAATACATACGGTAATTAAAGGTTAATTTAATAATATTATTTTAACTTCACAATTTGATTTTCTTTTTTGAATTGGTATGTGAACCCCCTTTTTCTTATAAAAAGAAAAAGGGGGTTCACATATATAATACTTAAAAAACTCAATCCCAAGCATTGATGCTTTCATCAAGTCTTTGATTTACAACTGATTCTATACTCTGTATATTTTCAGTGATTGAACCTGTTCTTGCGGCTTCATCAAGAACATCAAATAAAGTCGCATCTGTATATGCAAAAAGAACTCTGTCAAAATATACGTTTTCGCACATTGTCATATAGACTTCTGCAGACAAGTCATCGAAAAAGTTCTCACTTTTAAATGTTTCTTTCCAACCACCTGCAACCTCATCAAGTGGAGCAAAGAGTTCCATAAGGAAATTTCCCAATTCATCAACAGAATCTTCTTTTTCTCTTGTTACACACCATAATCCGTTTTCTATAGAAAGAACACCTTTGGTATTATCAGTTGCATTAGGTCCATCTGGAAGATAGCAATGACCTACTCCACCGTTCATTTGGTAGTTAAATACAGCAAATGCACCACCGGAATATCCGTTAAAAATAGCAAACAATCCATTCACAAAATTATCCATATTTGCTGTGCTTGACAAATCACTGGGATAAAGACATCCCGTTTTAGAAATATCATGCGTAAATTGCAATGCCTCAGTAACTCTTGGATCATTTAAGGCATATCTGTATTTTCCGTTGTCATCAATCTTTATATATTCACAACCGTTGGATAAAACAATCATTCTCGTAAAGTATTGATCAAACAGAGACATATAAAGAGGATCTTCAGCTGATGAAGCTTCAAGGCAAGCATTACCTATAGATTCCAAGGCAGCCCAATTCCATTGACCTTGTTCATATAACTCATTGGGATTTGGATGTGCAAGATCCTTAAAGATTTCCGGATTATAGTACATAGCATTGCTGAATCCAATCTGAGAATAACCCCAATGCTGAGGGAAAATACCAATGAGCTCACCGTTCAATGTGAAAGTTTCAATGAACTCAGGAGAACCGAATCTTCCGTCTGAAAGATCCAGATTGGGAATATCATATACATTCAAAAAATAGCCGGAAGAATACATTTGATAAAGATATTTAATCTGTCCGTAAACTATATCTGCTTCGGGAATTCCCGATAAATAAAATGTTGCATAATCAGCCGGATCCCCCGCAGAATGTACAATAGTACAATTATATTTTGTTTGCATTTCATCAAATCTTTCAAACAAAAGATCTTGGCGTGCAGTTGGAACAGTTCCCGGAGCCAAGTAGTCAAGTTCAACACCGTGGTTTCTTATTCTGAAAGTCATACCTTCAAAATCAAGCTCCGTAGAAAACTGACTGATAAATGGCAAAAGAGCTACACCTTCACCGGCACAAGCGGTGATAAAACAAACCATTAGTACAAGTGCAAATATTTTTGCTAAAATTGAACACTTCATAAATATCTCCATTCTGCTGAAATTCAGCAACATAAATATTAAATGATACTGTATCTTTATTATATCACATAATTTTCCATTTGTAAATAGCTGAATTGAATAAAATATTTTTTTCGTTTTTTTTAAAACTGAATCGGAGGAACCTTCCGCTTGAAGGTTCCTCCGAATTTATATATCTAATTTTAAATCAGACTCAGATAAGCTGAATAATAGCCATTTCAGCTGCATCGCCTCTACGGGGACCCGTTTTGATTATACGAGTGTAACCACCGTTACGGTCTGCATACTTAGGAGCGATTTCGTCGAAGAGTTTCTTAACAACGTCCTCCTTAGTAATATAGCTGAGAGCCTGTCTCTTAGAATGCAAAGTATTAACTTTGCCGATAGTAATCATTTTTTCTGCAACAGAGCGAACTTCTTTTGCTCTTGTAACGGTTGTTTCAATGGAACCGTTTTCAAAGAGATATGTTACCATACCGCGAAGCATAGCTGTTCTGTGGTCAGAATTTCTGCCGAGTTTACGCATGACAGCAGCCTCCTTCCTAATTTAATTCCTTTTCATCCATGAATGTCAAACCGTAAGACTGGAGTTTTACGATGACTTCTTCAAGTGATTTCTTACCAAGATTACGAACTCGCATCATTTCATCAGGCGACTTGTTGATAAGGTCGTCTACAGTGTTGATGCCGGCTCTCTTCAGGCAGTTGAAAGAACGAACTGAAAGGTCGAGCTCTTCGATCGTCATGTTGAGGATCTTTTCTCTGCTTTCTGTTTCGTCGCCCTTCCAAACTTCATCGGTAATATCCTGAGGTTCTGCAAGGTCAATAAAGAGCGCAAGGTGTTCGCTCATGATTCTTGCAGCCATGGAAATAGCCGAACGAGCTGATGTTGTGCCGTTTGTCCAAACTTCAAGAATAAGTTTGTCGTAGTCTGTGATATTTCCAACACGAGTATTCTGTACGCTGTAATTTACTTTCAACACAGGAGAATGTGAGGAATCCATTGCGATAAGTCCGATGGGAGCAGCTGCAGGTTTGTTCTTTTCTGCAGGAACGTATCCACGGTCCGTACCGATTGTGATTTCCATGTAGAGATTTGCACCTTTGCTGAGAGTTGCAATATGCAATTCGGGATTAAGAATTTCTATATCCGAATCAGCTTTAATATCTGCTGCTGTGATCACGCCTTCTTCCTGAGAAGCGATGTACGCAAACTTGGAAGAATTGCCGTGAAGACGAGCAATAAGTCCCTTCATATTCAATACAATTTCAGCAACGTCTTCTTTAACGCCGGGAATTGTAGAGAATTCGTGCTGAACGCCATCAATTTTGATGGATGTTACAGCAGCACCCTGGAGGGATGAGAGCAGGATTCTTCTGAGAGAATTACCCAGTGTGATTCCGTAACCTCTTTCAAGAGGTTCAACGATGAATTTTCCGTATTTACCGTCGTCGGATAACTCTGCTACTTCAATAGTAGGCTTTTCTATTTCTATCATATAACGCACCCTTTCTTAAATAGAATGTTGTTTCGTTCTTCATCTATATCGGTTTACTCCCCGCATCGGCGATAAAGCCCGAACCCGGTTTGATTATATTATAGATTATTACTTGGAGTACAACTCGACGATATGGTGAACTTCGATCGGGAGATCGATTTCAGCGGAAGTGGGAACTTCAATTACGCTACCGGAGTTTGTGTTTTTATCGAGAGAAAGCCACTTTGGAAGGGGTTTCTGTTCGTTTGCTTCAAGAATTGCTTTGATTTTTGCAGAATCAAGGCTCTTTTCTTTGATAGCGATTACATCGCCAACGCTTACGAGATAAGAAGGAATATCAACTTTCTTACCGTTTACTGTAAAGTGACCGTGTGTGATAAGCTGTCTTGCTTCAGCTCTGGACATAGCAAAGCCAAGTCTGTAAACAACGTTATCAAATCTTGTTTCAAGAATGCTGAGCATGTTTTCACCTGTCATGCCGGGCTTCTTGGAAGCCATTTCGAAGTAAAGAGCGAACTGCTTTTCGAGAACGCCGTAATATCTTCTAACCTTCTGTTTTTCACGGAACTGTACACCGTAGTTTGTAAGCTTTGTACGGTTTGCCCAGTGAGGACCGGGGATTTTAGCATCCTTGTTCATAGGACACTTTTCAGAATAACACTTTTCACCCTTAAGGAAAAGCTTTTCTTTTTCACGTCTGCACAATCTGCAACTAGGACCTGTATATCTTGCCATTTCAAAATACCTCCATTACCATTATACACGGCGTCTCTTAGGCGGACGGCAGCCGTTGTGGGGGATAGGAGTAACGTCTTTGATCATGCTTACTTCCATACCTGCTGTCTGCAAAGCTCTGATTGCAGATTCACGACCCTGACCGGGGCCTTTAACGTATACTTCGACAATTCTCATGCCGTGTTCCATAGCAGCCTTAGCAGCCTGTTCTGCAGCCATCTGTGCTGCGAAAGGTGTGCTCTTCTTTGAGCCTTTGAAGCCCATGCCGCCTGCTGTTGCCCATGATACCGCATTACCGTTAAGGTCTGTGATGGTAACGATGGTGTTGTTAAAGCTGGAACGGATATGAACGGCACCTTTAAGAATATTCTTTT
>SVJW01000044.1 GCA_015068735.1 Oscillospiraceae bacterium | reverse complement strand
GAATAAACATTAATGAAAAAAAGTTTGTTTTTAGAAGAGCGTATCTTATAGAAAATGACCCAAGAGACATAGAAAAAGTGTAAACTATGTGCTCGAACAAAATGTAAACCATGTCACTCTTGACAGGGAATCGGAACCCCCGCGTTTTTGGTACTTTTGGCTCCCAAAAGTACATAGCTCTCAATGCTCCATTGAATTTTGTTTTTTTTGCAAAAGAAAACCACCCACGGGGAATACCCTGTGAGTGGTTTTTAGTTTATAAAGTTTTACAAAACTTTGCCCAAGAACTCTTGTAATCTCTGATTTTTAGGATTATCAAAAATTTCCTGAGGAGTGCCGATTTCGGCTATTTTTCCGTCTTCCATAAAGATTATTTTGTCAGCTACTTCCTTTGCAAATCCCATTTCGTGGGTAACAACAACCATTGTCATACCCTCTTTTGCGAGGTCTTTCATTACTGCAAGAACTTCCCCTACCATTTCGGGGTCAAGAGCTGAAGTCGGCTCGTCAAAAAGCATAACTTCGGGATTCATTGCAAGTGCGCGGACAATGGCGATTCTCTGCTTCTGTCCGCCGGAAAGCTGGCTGGGATACGCTTTTGCACGGTCTTCAAGACCAACTCTTTTCAAAAGCTCAAAAGCTCTTTTTTCAGCTTCAGCTTTAGTCTTTTTAAGAAGCTTCATAGGTGCAATAGTCATATTCTTGAGAACGGTCATATGGGGGAAAAGGTTAAACTGCTGGAAAACCATACCCATTCTTCTGCGAATCATATTGATATCTGTTTTGGGGGACATTACATCTATATCATCGAAATAAATGTGTCCGCCGGTAGGCTCTTCAAGTCTGGTGAGAGAACGGAGAAATGTAGACTTACCGCTTCCCGAAGGGCCGATTATAACAATAACTTCGCCACGCTTGATTTCTGCATTAACATCGTTTAATGCGTGGATTTTTCCTTTAAAACATTTGGAAAGATTTTCAGTTCTGATAATAGGTTTATTATCGTTCATTATTTCTCAGTCTCCTTTCCAGAATGCTTACGAGTTTAGAAAGTACAAGCACCAGCACCAGGTAAATAAGTGCGGCTGCAATAAGCGGCATAAACTGCGTATATGTTGCGGCACGAATTGCATTTACCGAGTACATAAGGTCGCCAAGGCCTATGTAGAATGCGATGGATGTTTCTTTCAGAAGTACAATAAATTCGTTTGCAAGGGCGGGAAGTACCGCCTTGAATGCCTGGGGCATAATGATATAGAACATAGTCCGGAGATAACCGAAACCAAGGCTTCTTCCTGCTTCTGCCTGACCTTCGTCAACACTCATGATACCGCCGCGGACAATTTCCGCAACATACGCACCGGAGTTAAGTCCGAAGCAGACAACCGCCGCCGTAAACTTGCTTACGCCCATGGGCATAAACAGAACGAAGTAAATTATCATTATCTGCACCATGGCAGGAGTTCCTCGGATTATGGAAATGTACAGTTTTGAAATTATGTTCAACAAGGAAAGCAGAAAGTTCTTTTTTGGAAGCTTGTCTGCCGTACATCTGATGAATGCAATGACAAAACCTAACAAAATACCAATAATAAGGGCAAAGAATGTAAGTTTAAGTGTTACCCAAAGACCGTCTAAAATAGTCTTCCATCTTGCGTGCTGGATAAAAATACGGTCAAAATCATATTTAAGAGAATTGTATGTTCTCACAAGCCAATTGCCTGTTTCGGGTTTTCTCTCATCATAACGAAGACCGAAACTTTCCACAAAGCCCTTTGTTACGTTGGTTGAACCAATTTCCTGCTCAACACCGTTTTCGTCAATATAAGTGGTTCTGCTTAAAATATCTTTTTCAATTTTTCCGCAGTTTCCGTAGACAATATCAAGAACAAGGGGCTCTGCATAAACTTTCCAACCGTTTTTTGTATCGTAAATCTGAATTGAACAGGAAAGAGCAACAGGATCAGCTTCATTTATAATTTCCTTAAGCTTTTCGCTGAATTCTTTCTTGAAAACAGATCTTGATTTATACATTCCCAGCTCGTCTTTAGCTTCTGTGCCAAGAAATTCGTCGTAACGGGGAGAAACCGCCGCGTGAACGTCCACAGTTAAAACAGTACATTCAAGAATTGCGTTCTTTTCTTTTCCGTAGGAAAGCTTGTTGACAACAATACTGTTCTTTTCTGCAATCAGCTTTGAAACACCGGTACTTGCCATTTTGTCTAACTCTTGATTTACAAAAGCCTGTGCATCGGTCACGGAAATTTCTTCTGCCTGACTGCCTTCATTAAGAAGGAAAATTCCTCCGATAATCACAGCAGAAAGAATAACCAGAGATATGACTGCTATCCATATTTTCTTTTTTGCGGACATAATATCCCGCCTTTCGATAGTTGTTATAGGACAAAACAAAGACAGAAGATTAGTTCTTCTGTCTTTGAAAAACTATTTTTTTAGTAGCTGATATTATTCAGCAGAGATGTACTTTCTAACGATTTTTGCAATTGTACCGTTTTCTGTAAGTGTTTCAAGAGCACCGTTGATTTCATCAAGAAGCTCTGTGTTGCCCTTTCTTACAGCGATTGCGTAATCTTCTACTGCATAGTCTGTGTCGAGAATAACAAGGCCTGCGTTTTCGTTGCAGAATGCCTTAGCAGGTTCGTTGTCGATGATAACTGCATCTACATCGCCACCCTTAAGAGCAAGAACTGCGTCTGCACCCTTGGAATACTTTGTAACCATATCTTCGCCGAAGTCATCACAAGAGTAAATGTCGCCTGTTGTACCAAGCTGAACACCAATCTTCTTGCCTGCGAGGTCGTCAACAGTCTTGATATCAGAACCCTCAGGAACGATTACGGACTGAACGCCTGTTGCATAACTTTCGGAGAAGTCAACTTCATGAAGTCTTTCTTCTGTAACTGTCATACCAGCCATACCGAAATCGGTTTCGCCTGCATTAACGGAAGTGATGATGGAATCGAATTCCATATCTACGATTTCAAGCTCGTAACCAAGCTCGTCAGCGATTGCCTGAGCGATTTCAACGTCGATACCTGCAAACTTGTCGCCTTCCTTATATTCATAGGGAGGGAATGCAGCGTTTGTAGCCATCTTGATAACGCCCTTATCTTCCTTTGCTGTGTCCTTATCTTCAGAAACTACATCGTTTTCTGTAGCAGGAGCTTCTGTTTTGCCCTCGTCCTTCTTGTCTGCGCAAGCTGCGAAAGCGAATACGCAAAGAGAAAGAACAAGAATGAGTGAAAGTATTTTCTTCATATTATATTCCTCCAATTTTTTTGATTATGATATCATTATAATTACAATTGTATAATTTTGCAAGTGTTTTTTGTAAATATGCGGAAATTATGCAATTTTATTTCTTGAGAAACAGGGTTTTTTCGTATGCCTTGCTTACTGCATTCACCGTTGTTGCGCGGAATGCACCCATTTCAAGAGCTTTCACACCCTCAATTGTTGTGCCACCGGGTGAGCATACATTGTCCTTCAGCTCTCCGGGGTGCTTGCCTGAATTAAGCACCATTTCTGCCGCACCTTTTACGGTTTCAGCCGCATACAAAAGTGCCTTATCTCTGGGAAGACCGCAAAGGACACCGCCGTCTGAAAGAGCCTCGATGAATAAATATACAAATGCAGGACCGCATCCAGAGAGAGCACTTGCCGCATCAATAAGTTTTTCGTCAATTTTGTCGGTAATTCCTGCGAATTTAAAGATTTCTTCAAATTCCTCGGTTTCCTTAACGGTAATTTCTCCGTCGCAGGAGTAGAGAATAACGCCCTTTCCCACAGCTACGGGAGTGTTGGGCATAATGCGGATAACAGGAGCGTTGAAACCGAAAGCCTTTTCAATTGCCTCAATACTTATTCCTGCCGCCATGGAAATTACTACGTATCTGTCCTTTCTTTTCTTGAGAACAGAAGTAATTTCTTTGATTGTGTCAAAAATCACCTGAGGCTTAACCCCAAGGAAAATATATTTACAGTTTTCTGCAATTGTTTTGTTATCTGCAGCGTGAGCGAAAATCTCTTCAGCAAGATTTTCTGCCTTTTCCTCCACAAAATCGGAAAGAAGAATGTTTTTTCCGCCAATTGATTTTGCCGCCGCCTTAGCAAGAGCACCGCCCATATTGCCGCATCCGATAAAACCTGCTGTAATCATATACTCAATCCTTTCGTAAATGCAAAATTATTTTTATCGTATTTGACCATTGCCTTTAATAATGTATTTGTAGGTATTAAGTTCACGAAGTCCCATAGGTCCTCTTGCGTGAAGACGCTGGGTAGAAATACCCATTTCACAACCGAGACCGAATTCACCGCCATCGGTAAAGCGTGTGGACGCATTCACATAAACGGAAGAACTGTCAACCGCCGCTGTGAAAAGACGGGCGTTTTCTTCGTTTTCGGTAATAATGCTTTCGCTGTGCATAGTAGAGTGAAGTGAAATATGCTCAATCGCTTCTTTTACATCCGAAACCACTTTAACCGCTAAAATGTAGTCAAGAAATTCTGTATCGAAGTCGTTTTCGTCGGCTTTCTTCGTGCCGATAATTTCAAATGCTCTCTCGTCACAGCGAAGCTCCACGGGGTTTGTGGCTCTTTTGTCAACAAGTCTTTCCTTAACAAGCGGAAGAAAACTCTCTGCAATATTTTTATGAACTAAAAGACATTCTGCCGCGTTGCAAACGGAGGGACGGCTCGTTTTTGCATTTTCAATAATGTTAAGTGCCATTTCTGCATTTGCACTTTCATCAACGAATATATGGCAAATTCCTGTTCCCGTCTGTATGCAGGGAACTTTTGCGTTTTCCGTGCAAGCCTTGATAAGCCCTGCGCCACCACGAGGAATGAGCAGGTCAACAAGCCCGACTGCCGTCATAAGGTCGGTTGCGCTCTGCCTTGTGGTATCGGAAACTAAGTTTACAAGGTTTTCCGAAAGATTACACTCGATAAGTGCCTCTTTCAGCGCATCCACAATAGCTTTTGCGCTATTATATGCCTCTTTACCGCCACGAAGTACACACACATTACCGCTTTTTACGGAAAGCGCCGCCGCATCGCTTGTTACATTGGGTCGGCTTTCGTAAATAATTGCCGTAACGCCTATGGGAACGGAGGTTTTTTCAATTACAAGCCCGTTTTCACGCTCCACCCTTTCCAACACCTGTCCCACAGGGTCGGGAAGTGCCGCAACATCACGGATTCCTTGTGCCATGCCCTCGATTCTGCTTCCGGAAAGAGAGAGTCGGTCTATCATAACATCGGAAATAATTCCTCTTGCATTTTCTACATCAATTTTGTTGGCTTCAAGAATTTTTTCTGTATTTTCGATAAGTTTATCCGCCATACACAAGAGAAGCTTGTTTTTCGTTTCCGTATCAAGAAGCATTGCTTCCATTTTCGCTTTTTTTGCATTTTCCAATAACTGGCGTGTAGTCATTTTATTTTTTCCTTCCGATAAATTTTGTTCCTACACTCTTTCCGTCAACAATGTCATAAAGAATTGAGGGGGAAGAGCCGTTTGTGATTATCATATCAATTTCGTTTTCGGTGCAAATCTGTGCCGCTTTAAGCTTTGTTGCCATACCGCCTGTGCCCAAAGATGAGCCTTTTCCCCCTGCCATTGCAATGATTTCGGGGGTTATTTCGGGAACGACCTCGATAAGTTTAGCGCTTTTATCGGTATGAGGATCGGCTGTATAAAGCCCGTCAATATCGGAGAGAAGTACCAGCAAATCCGCATCACAGCTATGTGCCACAAGTGCACTTAGTGTGTCGTTGTCACCAACTGCGATTTCTTCCGTTGCAACGGTGTCGTTTTCGTTTATAACGGGAAGTGCGCCAAGCTCTAAAAGACGGAGCATGGTGTTTCTGAAATTGCCGCCCCTCTCGTTGTCCTTAATGTCGGGAGACGTTACAAGAAGCTGGGCAACGGTGTGGTTATATTCGGCAAAAAGTTTGTCATATGTATACATCAGCTCACACTGACCGACTGCCGCCGCCGCCTGTTTCGTGGGCATATCGTCGGGACGTTTTGAAAGGGAGAGTTTTCCCATTCCCATTCCGATAGCACCGGAGGAAACAAGAATTATTTCGTGACCTGCATTTTTAAGGTCGCTTAAAACTTTGCACAATTCCTCCACATGGCGGATATTAAGATGCCCTGTACTGTGGGCTAATGTTGAAGTACCAACTTTTACTGCAATTCTCATTTAAATCATTTCCTTTATAGTAATTCTGACAAAATATTTCTCATTTCATCAAGTGAAGTTGCCATATTGATTTTATTTCGTAGCTGCGCTGCTCCGCGGAGTCCTTTTATATACCACGATGCGTGTTTTCTGGCTTCGCGGATGCCTCTATGCTCCCCTTTAAGCTCGCACATCAGGGTTATATGCTCCATTGCGAGAGAGATTCTTTCCTCAGGGGTGGGGTTTGTCAAGACTTCTCCGCTTTCAAAGTATTCAATAATCTGCCTGAAAATCCAAGGATTTCCCTGACTTCCGCGGCCTATCATTACAGCGGATGCACCCGTTTCCTCAAGCATACTTTTTGCGTCCCGGGCGGTGAAAATATCGCCATTGGCAATCACGGGAATTGAAACGGCATCGCAAACTTTTTTGATTATTCCCCTGTCTGCCTTGCCGCTATAGTACTGCTCCCTCGTTCTGCCGTGAACGGTAACTGCTGCTGCACCGCATTTTTCCGCAATTCGTGCAAGTTCAACGGCATTTATATGCTCCTCGTCCCAACCGCTTCGCATTTTGACCGTGACGGGTTTCGTCGCCTTGTCACAGACAGAACCGATAATTCTTTCCGCCTTGTCAAGATTTTTCATCAGAGCGCTTCCTTCACCGTTTCCTGCGATTTTCGGAGCAGGACAACCCATATTTATATCGGTAAAAAGTCCGTGTTTTTCAACCTCAGGAACGGCTGCCGCCATAATATCGGCATCGCTTCCGAAAAGCTGTACCGCAGTTGGAAGGTTATCGGTTTTCATAAGCGTATTTGTCTTTTTGTCGGAAAACGATAACGCTTTAGCACTTACCATTTCCGTATAGGAAAGCCCTGCACCGAAACGGTCACAGATTATACGGAAAGCAAGGTCAGTAACCCCTGCCATCGGGGCGAGAAATATGTTGTTTTTTAATTCAACATTACCTATTTTCATCATAATTTAAGCTTCATATCTCCTTGCTTGATGAGGTTTAGTTTCCTCATTCCCTCGGAAATAACAAGGGAAATTATTGCAGGGAAGATAAAATACATCAGCATATTATAAAGAAGAGCCAATGCCGGAGACATATAAGCCGACATTACTTCAAAGCTTGAAATAGGTCCTACAAGTCCTGCAGTACCCATGCCGCTTCCCACGGGGTTGCTTTGCATTTTGAAAACCATTGTGGAAATAGGCCCTAATACAGCACTTGCAAATATGGACGGAAGCCATATAAGAGGATGCTTCATAATGTTGGGTATCTGAAGCATACTTGTACCAAGTCCCTGTGCCACAAGACCACCGACCTTGTTTTCGCGGTAGCTTATTACTGCAAAACCAACCATATTTGCACAGCAACCGACTGTTGCCGCACCTGCCGCAATGCCGTTAAGACCCAATACAATACCTATTGCCGCCGAGCTTATGGGGAGAGTAAGGAACATTCCCATAAGAACGCTGACAACAATACCCATAACAAAGGGATTTTGTGCCGTTCCCCAGTTTACCATAGCACCCAGGTCTGTCATAAATTCCGAGATTGGCGGACCTGCAAGGAGACCCACCATAGAACCTGCAAGAATACAACAGACAGGGGTAACGATTATATCAACTTTTGTTTTTCCGCTGACAAGCATTCCCACGAGAATTGCAGTGTATGCCGCAAGGAATGCGCCAAGAGGCTCTCCCGGAGGTGTAATTGAAAACGCCCCGTCAACAAAAAATGTACCTGCAAGGATTTTTGCAGCGTAAGCACCGACCATACCTGTAACTGCGGCACTTACCGTTGTAAGCTGTGAAGATTTAAATTTACACGCAACGCCCACACCGATGCCGGCACCGGTTAAAAGAGATGCGACTTTACCGAATATAAACAGGAAATTACCGACACTTCCGCCGATAAATGAACTTATTTGCGTAAGTATTGTTCCCACAATCAGCGTTGCAAAAAGTCCCATTGCCATACCGCTCAGACCGTCAATAAATATGTGGTTAAGAATTCTTTTCAATGTCCTCATAAGTAACACCTTTCCCATTTTAATTTCCTATATTATATATAAAAAATGTGGGGTATTCAAGTAAAAAAGACACAAAAGCAAAAAAAACTATTGAAATTTATAATTTTTATGCTACAATGAAGGTATCAAACCAAGTAAAAGAGGTGTGACTAATGGCTTATATTATCAATGATGATTGCATCAGCTGTGGTGCTTGCGAGGCAGAATGCCCCTGCAGCTGCATCAGCGAAGGTGATGGAAAGTACGTAATCGACGCAGACGCTTGCGTAGAATGCGGTGCTTGTGCAGGTGTATGTCCTGTAGGCGCTCCCAACCCTGCTGAATAATTCAGTACACTTTTGTGCAAAAAGAAAAGCCGCCTTTTGGCGGCTTTTACTTTAATTCGGAGTGAATTATGATTTACGATTATGAAAAGGTCGAAGACCTTGGTCTTAAAGGATATAAAATAATACAGAATAAGGACGGGTTCTGTTTTGGAAGCGATGCAGTACTTCTTTCCCGTTTTGTGAAGCTTAAAAAGGGTGCAAAGGTGCTGGATATGTGCACGGGAACGGGAATTATTCCTGTTCTTTTGTGGGGGATGTGCGAGCTTTCGGAAATTGATGCGGTGGAAATTGTCCCTGAAGTCAGCGATATGGCGAAAAGGACAATGGAGCTTAATTCCCTTTCCGATAAAATAAGGGTACATAACGCCGACCTTAAAGATGCAAAAAAGCTTTTCGGTGCTCATTCTTTTGATGCGGTAACTTGCAATCCGCCCTATATGAATGCAGGCGGTGGAATTGTAAACCCAAAGGATAAACTTGCCATAGCACGTCACGAAATTGCCTGCACTCTTGACGATGTGGTGAGGTGTGCGAAAGAGGTTTTGAAGCCCTGCGGAAAGCTTTTTATGGTACACCGTGCCGACAGGCTTTGCGATGTTATCACCACTTTCAGAAAGTATAATATCGAGCCGAAACGCCTTGCTGTGGTGTATTCTTCTGAGAAAAAGGCGGCAAACCTTATCCTGATAGAGGGTGCCGAGGGAGGAAAACCTCAGCTTAAGCTGGAACCTGCCATATTTATGTATGACAGTGACGGGAATTATATTCAATCACTTAAATAAAGGAACATTATTATGAACGGAAAATTATATTTATGTGCAACGCCCATAGGAAACCTTGGCGATATAACCTACAGATGTGTGGAAACTTTAAGCTCGGTTGACCTTATTGCGGCGGAGGATACGAGAAGAACTCTCGGACTTTTAAACCATCTTAATATAGAAAAGCCCCTGACCAGTTATTTTGAACATAATAAAAAGGAAAAGGGAGAATACCTTATTTCCGAAATGAAGCAGGGAAAAAATATTGCCCTTGTCAGCGATGCAGGAACTCCTGCCATAAGCGACCCGGGGGAAGACCTTGTTAAAATGTGTGCCGATGCGGGAATTGATGTTGTACCCGTACCCGGTGCGGTGGCAGGAATAAATGCCCTTATCACCAGCGGCTTTTCTACTCAGCGGTTTACTTTTGAGGGGTTTCTTACTGTGAACAAAAGGGGCAGGAGCGAGCATCTGAAATCACTTGTCGATGAGCAAAGGACAATGATTTTCTACGAAGCACCCCATAAACTTATGTCCACGCTTCGTGATATGTTGGAAACTTTCGGAGACAGACGGATTGCCCTCTGCCGTGAACTTACGAAAATTCATGAGGAAATTTACAGAACAACGCTTACCGAGGCTATCGCGCGGTATGAGGAAAATCCCCCCCGTGGTGAATTTGTTCTTGTAATCGAGGGCAAAAAGGCGGAAGAAATTGCCGCGGAAAAGGAAGAAAGCTGGAAAACTATGTCCGTTTCCGACCATGTGGAAATGTATATTAAGGAAGGAATGGCGGAAAAAGATGCCCTTAAAGCCGTAGCAAAGGATCGTGGCGTAAGTAAGAGGGATATTTATAATGAATATAAGGTTTGAAGTCTTTTAAAAAAGAAACAAAATTCCGCTGATTAGCGGAGGGTGCTGTGCTTTTGGGAACCAAAAAGCTTTTATAGGGGAGCAGGGGGATTGCGATTTCCCCCTTAGCTCCCCTAAGACCCCATATCCGTTTGCGGTGCCCGAAGACTCGACGCTACCGCATCTCGCTTTTCGACCGCTACACAGCTCTGCGCCATCGCTTCATCGTCCGCAGGACGCGCTCTGGCTCGATTCCCCTTGAAACGCCCTCGCAGGGGCGAAAAAAGGCAAAACTTTTTCTTAAATACAGAGCAAGTTTAGCTTTCAAAAATTAGTTTTTCTGTGGCTAAACTCGCTGTCTTCAGTTTTTGAAACGACGAAGCCGACCGACAAAATTCTGTCCGCATCATTTTCCGCTGCAGGCGGACAGAATTTAGAAATGCCTGATAATAAGTTTATCAATGCGTTTCGTTGTCGCAAAGGCGAGGAAGTCGAAAAAACAAAAACCCGAGAGTGAAAGAAAACCACGCCCAAGAAACTTTGCGCCCCTGCGAGGCCGCTTGGGGTCCGGGGAATCGGAACCCCGGAACTTTTCGTTCTTTTGGTTACAAAAGAACATCGTCTTCAATACGCTATTGAGTTTTTATGTTTTTTTAAAAGCTTTTCTTGATATTTTGTCTTGACAAACCACCATTATAATGGTAATATATCAAAAGACAAATGTACACGGGTGGTGGACACATGGAGCAAAGGAAGCTTGTAATTGCCGATTTATCGGTACTTCCGCCGGTTTATCACAAGGTTTTAAAGGTCAAGGAAATTTTGGAATCAGGTGCGGCGGAAACCGTAAATGAAGCTGCCGATATGGCAGATGTTTCGAGAAGTGCGTATTATAAATATAAGGATTATGTTTTCCCTTTTAATCAGATGCAGGGAATTCTGACACTCCTTATCGCAGTAATCGACATAAAAGGCGTACTGAGTGATATGCTGGCATTTATGAGTGATGCCGGCTGTAATATTTTAACAATAAACCAGAATGTTCCCGTAAACGGCGTTGCAAATATCACCGTAACGGTACAGACTGAGCAGATGAAAGTCAGCACAGACCGTCTTATAACAGGACTGCAGACCATTCGCGGAGTACGAAAGGTAAATATCCTTGCAAAACAATAAGGCGGATGGCGAATTTAAATTTTCATAGGAGATAAAGGAAGAAAACATATGAAAAAAATTGCTATTATCGGCTTCGGTGTCGTTGGCTCCGGAGTATACGAAATCATACGAAAAAATAAAGATATCCTCACCAAAAAGGCAGGGGAAGAAATCGATGTTAAGAGAATACTTGATATCCGTGACTTTTCTGACCATGAGGAAGCACATCTTTTTACAAAGGATTTTAACGACCTTGTAAACGATGATGAAATTTCAATTATTGTGGAAACAATGGGCGGTATCAAGTTCGCCTATGACTATACAAAGGCGGCTCTTTCGGCAGGAAAGAGCGTTGTTACCAGCAACAAGGAGCTTGTTGCGGCACACGGTGACGAATTTTTCCGCATTGCAAAGGAAAATAATGTCCGTTACCTTTACGAAGCAAGCGTTGGCGGCGGTATTCCCATTATTCGTCCCCTTGCAAATGATGTAAGTGCAAACTGTGTTGAGGAAATTTCAGGTATCTTAAACGGTACTACAAACTATATCTTAACCAAGATGTTCAAGGAAAACGACAGTTTTGAAAGCGCTCTTAAAACCGCACAGGAGCTTGGTTATGCGGAAAAAGACCCCACGGCAGATGTTGACGGTATCGATGCCTGCAGAAAAATTTCTATCCTGATGTCACTTGCAACAGGTAAGAAGTTTGACAGCAGTAATGTGAATACAATCGGCATCCGCGGTATCACTGCTGAGGATGTTCAGTATGCAGCGGCAATCGGCTGCACAATAAAGCTTATCGGCAGAGGTTTTACCAAGGACGGCAAGGCAAACGCATCAGTTGAGCCTATGCTTATTCCTCACAGTTGCCCGCTTTCGGGTATTGAGGATGTATTTAACGGTGTACTTGTAAAGGGTAATATGGTTGACGAGCTTCTCTTCTACGGAAGAGGCGCAGGAAAACTTCCCACCGCAAGCGCAGTTGTGGGCGACATCGTGGATATTGTTCGTTCTCCCCAGTATAACGACTACTTCACTTGGGAAGATGGCGACAGTAGCGCAGTTATTCCCTATGAAGATGTAAAAGCAAGATTCTTTGTAAGAATTACAGAGGATAAGAAAGATAAGGTAAAAGCAATTTTCGGCGATACCGAAATTATAAAAGGCGTTTCCGACTACGGTTTCGTAACAAAGAAAATGAGTGTTGCTGACCTTGAAAAAGGAATTGAGGCACTTGGCGGTATAGTTGGAAAAATCAGATTGTTTAAATAATCCCAAGGAGGTAAACATAATGGGCTTAATAGTACAAAAATTTGGCGGGAGCAGCGTTGCGGATGCTGAAAGAGTATTCCGTGTTGCAAACCGCGTGGTTGAAACCTATGACGAGGGTAACGACGTTATCGTTGTTGTTTCTGCGCAGGGCGATACCACAGACGATTTAATCGCAAAGGCACAGGAGATTAACAAGGATGCTTCCAAGCGTGAAATGGACGTTCTCCTTTCCGCAGGTGAGCAGATTTCAATGTCACTTCTTGCAATGGCAATTGAAAAGCTTGGCAGACCCGTTGTTTCTCTTACAGGCTGGCAGGCAGGTGTGAATACCGACATCAACTACTCAAAGGCAAGAATCAAGAGAGTGGTTGGCGAAAGAATCCAGCACGAGCTTGACAAGAAAAAAATTGTCATCGTGGCAGGTTTCCAGGGTATAAACAAGTATGACAATATCACAACTCTCGGCCGTGGCGGTTCCGATACATCGGCAGTTGCAATTGCAGCGGCACTCGGTGCAGATCTTTGTCAGATATTCACCGATGTTACAGGTGTATATACAACTGACCCCAGAATCGTTCCCGAAGCAAAGAAGCTTACGGAAATTACTTATGACGAAATGCTTGAATTGGCAAGCGCAGGTGCAAACGTTCTTCATAACAGAAGCGTTGAGCTTGCAAAGAAATTTAATGTAAATATGGAAGTGCTGTCCAGCTTCGTAAAAGAGCCCGGCACTATTGTTAAGGAGGAAAACACAGTGGAAAAAATGTTAATCAGAGGTATTGCCCGTGACAATGATGTAGCGAGAATCGCTCTCGTAAATATTGACGACACACCCGGCAAGGCTTTCCAGATATTCTCAATTCTTGCAAAGAAAAAGATAAATGTTGACGTAATTCTTCAGTCCATCGGTCGTGACGGAAGCAAGGATATCAGCTTCACCGTAAGTGCTGATGATCTTCAGACAGCTCTTAACATCATCAACGAAAACAATGCAATTATCGGCGCTGAAAAGGTTATTCACGACGAAAACGTTTCCAAGGTTTCCGTTGTTGGTGCAGGTATGACATCTAACCCCGGTGTTGCTGCTACAATGTTCGAAGCTCTTTACGATGCAGGTATCAACATTCAGATGATTTCTACATCTGAAATCAGAGTAAGCGTTCTTATCGATAGAAAGGATGCTGAAAAGGCAGTAAGAGCAATTCATAGTAAATTCGAATTAAATAACTAAGTCGGCTTCGATAAAATGTGCAGAACACAAAACGCAATTTGTGTATAATAAGCACTTTTATTGAGAATAATAACAATTGTTCTTTAATTGTATAAGGAAAGGAGTCCATTCCGGACTCCTTTTTGTATGCGTTTTGTTACGCGCAAATGTCACCTCTCGCAGTATCTATATACAGCTTCGGGTTCCATTTACACGTTCTGCAACATTTTCTCTTTACCTTGTCACCGGTTGTCGGCCTCGATAAAATGTCTTTAAATCTTGTAAATTCTGTTTTCTTTACCGTAATCGGTAGGCGTAACACCTGTTTTCTCCTTGAAAATCCTGCAGAAATGATACTGGTTGGAAAAACCGCATTCTTCCGCCACATCCGATATTTTAAGCGCACCCTCGGAAAGGAGCTGTTTCGCCCTCGTTATGCGTGTGTCTAAAATATATTGTTTGGGGGTAATGCCTAAGTTTTTTGAGAAAAGCTTCCTTAAATACACCTCGCTGATGCCGAATTTCTCGGCAAGGGAAAGGTTGGAAAGGAAAATATCGCCGTAATTTTTCTCAATATAGTTTAAAATCAGGTCAATTATCCCTAGGGATGCCCCCTGCTGAAGTGTCAGTCGGTGAATGATTTCGTAAAAAAGAGATATAACCTTTGCCCTGTTGCGGTCGAAAAGCGACAGGGCTTTCATTTGCTCAAAATCGTGGAGAAAAACATCGGTGTCAGAAATGGGTATAAGCATAAATTCATCGCACGGGAAGTTTTCTGCGCTGAAATTTATAACGGGAAATGTCCCCTTTTTGTCCCCGCGGAGGGAGTAAGACTTCCCTTTCGGCAGAAAAATTGCGTGATTTTTATCGGAAACAAATTCTTTTCCGTTGTAAAGGTA
This sequence comes from Oscillospiraceae bacterium, assembly GCA_015068735.1. Classification (GTDB taxonomy): domain Bacteria; phylum Bacillota; class Clostridia; order UMGS1883; family UMGS1883; genus UMGS1883. The sequence continues at coordinate 1,088 of SVJW01000044.1, read as the reverse complement.
TGTAATCTGCCCCTCCTGACAAAAGCTCAGCCCGTACCACTTTCGGTTATTTATGGTTTCAAAACGCCCCTTGGGTGATGAAATCGTGAGAAGCTCTTCGATTTTTGTCAGAATAATGTTTTTTAATGCGTCCATATTATCACCAATTAAAATTATACTCTTTTAGTTAAAAAAATCAATAATATTTTGATAAAATAGTATCATAAATGTTAAAAACGTGCATCTTTACACATTGAAAAAAGAATTGTATACGGCTATAATGAAAAAAAGGGGTGATTTTATGGAATTCAAAGGTAAAACAGCTATTTCAACAGGTGCCGCATCGGGTATGGGGCTTTTGTTTGCTCAGAACTGGGCAGAACTGGGCGGAAATGTTGTAATGTGCGACGTAAATGAAGAAGTTTTAATGGAGAAAGTCCGTGAAATAAATGAAAAAGACGGCGGCAGGGCTATCGGAGTTATCTGCGATGTTCGTGATTACGCACAGGTTTGCAATGCCCGTGATAAGGCAGTCGAGGAATTTGGCAGCATCGACGTTATGGCAAACTTTGCAGGTGGTACTGCTACAAGAATCAAGGGCACCGGCGGCGGAACCGAATTCCCTGACATCCCCATTGATATATACGACTGGGGTATTGACGTTAACCTCAAGGGACCTTTCTACTTTGCCCATGCGGTTTTAAAGCAGATGCGTGAGCAGGAAAGTGGTCTTATCATAAACATTGGCTCTATTTCAGGTGCTGAGGGTACAGATATCGGTATGGACTATTCCACCTCCAAGGCAGGTCTTATGTTTGGACTTACCAAATCCATTGCCCAGTACGGTGCTATGTATAATGTGCGCTGTGTATGCGTTTCGCCCGGCCCTGTTCTTACAAGGGAGAATATGGCACAGATGCAGACCCTTTTGGGACGTGCCGCAGCCCCCCAGGAAATCATTGATTTGTGCCTCTTTATAGCGTCCGATAAAGGTCAGTTCATAAATGGTGAAAACATTATGATTGACGGCGGCAGAAACGCTATGAAAAAAGGAATGAGTAATAGGCTTAAAGAAAAACTGTATGGGGAGAAAGTGTCATGGTAAAAGC